>JAYUOR010000464.1:0-8825 GCA_043760765.1 Planctomycetota bacterium
AGTTCGAGCAGGGTTGCGTCGTCGACAGCGAAGCCGCTCACGACCGATACTCCCGCGCGGCCGCGACGAAGGCTGCCACGCAAGCCGGATCGGTCTCCTTGATCACGCCGTGACCGAGGTTCAAGACGTGCCCAGGGCGGCCGCCGACTTCCTTGAGCAACGCGAGCGTGCGCCGATGGACCTCTTCGGGCGTAGCGAGCAGTGCCGCAGGATCGAGATTGCCCTGCAGCGCGCGCCGATCACCGAAGCGCCGGAAGGCCTGGTCGATCGAAGTGCGGTGGTCGATGGCCAGCGCTTCGGCGGGCAATTCCGCGAGATCGAAAAGCAAATGGTCGCCCGCTCCCGCGAACACGATGCGCGGCACTCCGCGCGGAAGATCGGCCAACACGCGACGCGACCAGGGCAGCGCGTAACGCAGGTAGTCGTCGCGCCCCAGCGCAGCGGCCCAGGTGTCGAACAGGACGACCGCTTCGGCGCCGTTCTCGATCTGGTACGCGAGGTGGCTCGCGACCGTCGCGGCCAACTTGTCCATCAGGACGGCGAAGTCAGCCTCGCAGTGGTACATGAGCGCGCGCAGATTCGCGAACGACTTGCCGGTGCCGCCTTCGATCGCATAGGAGGCCAGCGTGAACGGCGCTCCGCAGAAACCGATCAACGAGGTCGTCTCGGATAGCGCGCGCCGCACGATGCGCAGCGCCTCGCCGACGTAGGGCATCGTTTCGGCAGGGACCGGCGTGATCAAGCGATCGATGTCGGCGCGCGAGCGCAGCGGCCGCGGCAGCTTCGGCCCGTGTTCGTCGAAGATCAGTGGCATGCCCATGGCCTCGAGCGGCACGAGGATGTCGCTGAACAGGATCGCCGCGTCGAGGCCGAAGCGCCGCACGGGTTGCAGCGTCACTTCCGCCGCGTATTCCGGCTGGCGAATCATCTCCAGGAAGCCGCCGGCCTTTTCGCGCGTGGCGCGGTACTCAGGCAGGTAGCGGCCGGCCTGGCGCATCAGCCAGACGGGCGGGCGATCGAGCGGCTCGCGCGCCAGGGCGCGCGACAACAGTCGCGGAGCAGTGAGTGTCTTCATGGTGTCAATCGATATCCGCTGCCGCGCACGGTGTGAATGTAGCGCGGATTTTGCGGATCGGGTTCCAGCACACGGCGCAGGCGCACGATGAAGTTGTCCACCGTGCGCGTGGTCGGAAAGGCGTCGTAGCCCCATACTCGGTCGAGGATCTGCGCACGCGGCACGACTTCGCCGGGCTGCTCGGCGAGCACGCGCAGGATCATCGTCTCCTTGGTCGAGAGCTCGATGATCTCGCCGCGCACGCTGGCCTTGTAGGCTTTGAAATCGACGCTGGCGGCGCCGAGGACCAGCGTCTCCGAGTCGTGCGTGGACTCGCGGAACCACTGCGTGCGCTTGAGAATGGCGCGCACGCGCAGCATCAGTTCGCGAAGTTCGAAGGGCTTTCCGAGATAGTCGTCGCCGCCGAGTTCGAGGCCGCGAACGCGGTCGTCCGAAGAGCTTCTGGCGGTCATGAACAGGATCGGCACGTCGTTCTGCTCGCGGCGCAACTGCTCGCAGACGCCGAAACCGTCGAGTCCGGGAAGCATCACGTCGAGCAGCACCAGCGCAGGTTTGTCGCGCCGCACCGCTTCGAGCGCCGCGAGCCCGTCGCCCACCGTGGACACGCTGTAGCCTTCGACCGCGAGGCTTTCGGAGATCACCTCGGCCAGGTGCACTTCGTCTTCGACGACCAGCAGCTTCTCGTTCGTCATGCGTGTGCCTTGATGCGCGCGAGCGGCAGCCTGACGCGGATGCACAGGCCGCCGCCGTCGAGCGGATCTTCCGCGCACACGTCGCCCGACAGCGCGCGCGCCAGTTCCGCAACCATGTACAAACCCAGTCCGGTGCCGGGCAGCATCTGTACGCCGTCGTCCTTGCCGCGCACGAAGGGCTTGAAAATCGACTGCGCGTCGGCACCGCGCAGGCCCGGGCCAAAGTCGCGCACGGAAAGTTCCACGCGTTCGTCGCGAGTCGCGACGCGCACTTCGACGCGCGCGGGGTCGCCACCGTACTTGAGCGAGTTGGAGACCAGATTCGTCACGATCGCCGAGACGGCGTGCGCATCGGCGATGGCGAGAGCCTCACCGTCGGCGAAACAATCCAGGCGTGCTCCGGGCGGCAGCCCGGCCTGTTGGATGTGCTCGACGCAGTTCTTGACGTGCGGCGCGATGTCCAGAGTTTGCGGCGCTACATCCGGGCTTGCTCGCCGCACTCTTGCCGCGGCCAGCAGTGCATCGACTTGCTCGTTGAGCCGATCGAGGTCTTCCTTGGCGTGCTTGAGGTAGCGCTGGGTTTTTTCGCCCGACGCACGGCCCAAGAGGATGCTCTCTAGGTACAGGCGCGCCGATGCGATCGGCGAACGAAGTTCGTGGGTGACCGCGGACAGGAAGTCCTTGTGCTGGCGATGCGCGACGAGTTCGCGTTGCATGGCGCGCAAGATCAGGAGCATGCCGCCGAGCAGCAGCAAGACCAGGAACATGCCCTCGGCGACGAACATGCGCATGGTCTCGTGGGCCGCGGCACGGACTGCGGCCTGTTGAGTGGAACTCAAGGATTCGCCAGAGTTCGCCACACGCGCCATCAGAAAGTCGCCCTGATGCCAGAAGAAGACGATCCACCACGTCAACAAGAGCAGCACCAGAGCGAGTCCGCCCCAGTAGACCTGCAGCATGCGACGTGTCGTGATCATGCGACGGGAACCGCGAGGCGTTCGAGGGCGCGATCGAGCCCGCGGCCGACCTGCTCGACGTCGGCCAGATTGTGCGCGAGCGAGATGAACGCGACTTCGAAATAGGAAGGCGCCATCCAGATGCCCTCGGCGAGCAGCAGCGGATGCAGCCGCGCGTAGCGTTCGGCGGCTTTGGTGTCGATCGTATGGAACGCGCGCGGTGCGGGTCCCGGCTGCAGCCACAGTCCGAGCACCGAACCAACGCGCGCCAGACTGTGTTCGATGCACGCGCTGCGCAGCGCTTGCCCGATGCGGGATTCGAGGCGCGCGCCGAGATTTTCTAGCTTTTCGTAGGTTCCCGGGCGTTCCAGCTCGCGCAAGGTCGCAATGCCCGCAGCCATCGCCACCGGATTGCCGGACAATGTGCCAGCCTGATAGACCGGTCCGAGGGGCGCGACGTGCTGCATGATTTCGTCGCGCGCAAGATACGCTCCAACGGGCATGCCGCCGCCGAGGATCTTGCCCAGAGTCACGATGTCCGGTTCGATTCCGGAGAGTTGCGTCATGCCACCGGGCGCGACGCGGAAGCCGCTGATGACTTCGTCGAAGAAAAGTAGCGCGCCATGTTCCTGCGTCAGACGGCGCAGCGTGCGCAGGAATTGCAGGCGTTGAACCATCAAACCCGCGTTGGCCGGCATCGGTTCGACCACGACCACGGCGATCTCGCTGCCGCGGCGCGCGAACAGCGCTTCCACCGCGGCTTCGTCGTCGAGCGGCAGCACCTCGGTCATCGCGACCACTTCCGCCGGCACACCCGCGGAGGAGGCGGTTCCAAACGTCGCCAGGCCCGAGCCGCCCTTGACCAACAGCGGATCGCAGTGGCCGTGGTAGCAGCCCTCGAACTTGACGATGCGGCTGCGCTGGGTGAAGCCGCGCGCCAGTCGTACGGCGGACATCACCGCCTCGGTGCCTGTCGAGACGAAGCGCAGCTTGTCGGCGAAGGGAAAGCGCGCGAGCACGGCTTCGGCGAGTTCCACTTCCGCCGGGCAAGTCGCCCCGAAAGTAAGACCGTCACGGACCGCGCGCTGGACCGCTTCGATCACCGCGGGGTGGGCGTGGCCGAGAATCAGCGGTCCCCAGGAACCCAGCAAATCGATGTATTCGCGCCCATCGACGTCGAAGATGCGCGAGCCGCTGCCGCGGGCGACGAACGGCGGATCGCCGCGCACGCCGCCGAAGGCGCGCACGGGACTGGACACGCCGCCGGGCATCGCCCTGCGGGCCCGTTGAAGAAGATCGCTCACGATAGCCAGCCTTTCTCGAGCGCTTCGCGCCCGTGGTAGGTGATCAGGAGATCCGCTCCGGCACGCGTCAAGCCCCAGAGCACTTCGCGCACCACGCGCGCCTCGTCGATCCAGCCGCGCTGCGCGGCGGCTTTGACCATGCTGTATTCGCCGGAGACGTTGTAGGCCGCGATCGGCAGAAGCGTGCGCGCGCGCAAGGCCGCGATCACGTCGAGGTACGCGAGCGCAGGCTTGACCATCAACATGTCGGCGCCTTCTTCCTCGTCGATCAGGCTCTCGAGCACGGCTTCGCGGCCGTTGCGCGGATCCATCTGGTACGAGCGCCGGTCGCCGCTCTTGGGCGCCGAGTCGGCGGCCTCGCGAAACGGACCGTAAAAACCCGAGGCGAACTTCGTCGAGTAGGAGAGGATCGCCGTCTCTTTGAATCCAAAGCGGTCGAGCGTCTCGCGCATGTGCGCGATGCGGCCATCCATCATGTCGCTGGGCGCGACGATGTCCGCGCCGGCGCGCGCGTGGGCCGCGGCCATCGCGGAGAGGATCGGCAGTGTGTCGTCGTTGACCACGTGGCCGTCGTGCAGCACGCCGCAGTGGCCGTGGTCGGTGTAGGCGCACAGGCACACGTCCGTGATGATCGTCAGCCGTTCCGCGAACCGCTCGCGCAGGGTCTTCACGGCGCGCGGCACCAGGCCGTCGTCCGTGGTCGCGGCCGAGCCCCGGGCATCCTTGTGCTGCGGCAGGCCGAACAGCAGCACGCTCGTTAAACCCAGGTCGAGGTCCTTCTGCACACGCTCCACCAGGCGATCGACGCTGGTGCGCGAAATGCCGGGCATGGCATCGATCTGCGTTTCCAACGCGCTGCCCTCGACGATGAAGTGCGGCTGGATCAGGGCCTGTGCGTGCAGTCGGGTCTGTGCGAGCGAGTCCCGAAGCACGTTGGTGGCGCGCAGGCGGCGAGTACGGCGGATCATGTTCGGACCTCCAGGTCGTGGATGGCGCGCGCAACTTCTGCGACGACGCTTTCGGTGTGTGTATCGCTGGCGATGCGCGCCGGCCAGCCGAGGCTTGAGCAGGCCTGTCCCGTGCGCTGCCCGAGCGCGATCAGTCGTGTCGAATCCTGTGCGGGAGCCAGCGCCGCCGCCGCGCGCACGCAGGACGGGCTGAAGAAGATGCGCACGTCCGCGCCCGGAACGAGCGCGGCCTGTGGCCTCAAGACGGTGCGATACATCGGTACTCGTTCGACCCGCGCACCCGACGCGTGTAGTTCGCGTTCGAGATCCCCGCTGGTCTCTTCGGCGCAGGGATACAAGACCATCGCGCCGCGTTTGCAACCCAGGCGGCGTGCCAGTTGAGTGCCGCCTTGTTCGCCGACGATCGACGGTTCGAGACCCGCCAGGCGCAGCGACTTTGCCGTAGCTTCGCCGACGGCGGCAATCGCAACGCCGGCTGGGACAGAAAGCCCGGCCAGCCGGCGCGCGGCCTCGCGGCTCGTGACCGCGAGCGCGTCGCCGGTCCGCAATGCGCTTGCGCGTTCCGCAAGCTGCGGGGCAGCAATGTCCTCGAACCCGATCACTTCCTCGAGTTCGACTCTTGCGCCGAGTTCGGCAAGCCGGCCCTGCAACTCGCGCACGGAGCCCGCCGAACCGCACAGCGCGATCGTGGCGCCCGCCAGTGGCCCAGAGCGCGCGTCCGGCAGAGCGAGTTTTTCGAAGGCCGCATCCGCAGCCTGTTCGGGCGTCGACGCTTCCGCGGACGCCCAGCGCGAACGATCGATCGCATCGGGATGGCCGGCGCCGAGAAAGACAAAGGCGCGGTAGGGCCCGCTTCCAATGACCGCGGCACCGAGCGGCAGATTGCATCCGCCGCCCGCGCGCTCGAGCAGACTGCGTTCGGCCGCCACTGCGCGCGCGCAGTGCTCGTCGTGCAGTTTGCGCTTCAAGAGCTTGGCGAGTTGGGCTTCGCCGCTGCGGATCTGGATCGCGAGTGCGCCCTGGGCCGGCGCGGGCACGAAGCAGTCCAGTTCAAGGTCGAGGTCGATCAGTCCGGCGAGGTCGAGATGCAAGCGGTCCAGACCGGCGGACGCAAGCACGATGGCGTCGTAGCGGCCTTCGCGCAGCCGCGTCACCCGGGTCGGGACATTTCCGCGCAGCGATACCGTGCACAGGTCAGGCCGCAGGATCTCCAGCTGCGCGGCGCGCCGCGGCGAACTGGTGCCGACCTTGGCTGCCTGGCCCAGCGGAAGGAAAGCGCCGTCCGGCGCGTGGGCGTTTGCGCGGATGAGCAACCGCTCGCGCTGGGAAGCACGCTCGGGCACCGCCGCGATCGTAAGCCCCGGCGTCATAGCGGTGGGCAGATCCTTGAAGCTGTGCACGGCAAGATCGACGGCACGATCGAGCAGCGCGCGCTCGATCTCGCCGGTGAAGAAGGCTTTGCCTTCAATCGTCTGCAGCGGCACGTCGTCGATCAGGTCACCGCGCGTCTTGAGCACCACCAACTCGCATTCGGCTTCAGGCAACAGCAGTGCCGCCACGTGACGTGCCTGCCACAGCGCGAGATCCGATCCACGTGTTCCAACGCGCAACTTCATGCGTTCTCCTCGGCGTGACGGTTGTCTTCGAGCCAGCGTTTGATGGCGCGGATTGGAGCGTGCTCCAGCCGGCCGAAGGCCGCTCGCGCCCATTCCTCGACGGCGCGGCGCTGTTCTGACGAGAGCGAAGTGAAGCGCGAATCCGAAAGGCTGGACAGCTCGCGTTCGGCGATCTCGCGCGACTCGCCGTGCACTTCGGCCACGGTCGAGGCTGCGCGGCGATCGAGCGCAGCACGCTGGAAACTCTCGAGTTTGGCTTCGATCAGGGCTTCCGCTTCGCAGGCTGCGGTTGCGCGCGATTTGCGGTTCGTGTCGGCGCGCGCGCGCAGGAGTTCCAGATCCGTGATGACGATGCGCGGGTCGTCGCTGGGCTCGAGGTCGCGCGGAACGGCGAGATCCAGTGCGAACAATCGTTCGCAGCCGGGCAAGCGCTCGGCCAGGCTGCGCAGGGCCGTCGCATCGGCGACATAACCGGGCGCGGAGGTTGCGCTGACCAGCGCGTGCACAGGCGAGCCCGAGCGCAGGAATTCTTCGATCGTCGATGCGCCGGCCGCGACCGTGCCCGCCAGACGCTTCGCCGACTCGTGACTGCGGCTGGCGACGTGACGGACCGTGAAGCCCGCGCTCGCGGCGTGTTTGACCACGAGCTGGGCCATTTCGCCGGCGCCGAAGACGCACAGGTCGCGCTGCGTGGCGGGCAGCGCCGCGCAGAGTTGGTCCATGCCCAGCGAAACCACCGAAACGTGATGGCGAGACAAGTCCGTTTTCGTGCGGACTTCCTTGCCGACCTGGAAGGCGCGCTGGAACAAGGGAGAAAGCAGCGGACCGCTCATGCCCTCATGCTCCGCCCGTGCGAACGCGGCGCGCGTTTGGGCCAGGATCTGGTCCTCGCCGACCACCAGCGAGTCGAGCGAACACACGATGCGGAAAAGGCGTCGCGCCGCGGACAAGCCGGCATCGAAGCACAGCGCGGACTGCAGTTCGACGTCGAGGGCGAGCAGACGAGCGACGGCCAGGCGATCCTGCTCGCAGGGCAGATGGCCTTCTTCGCGGGCGAACACGACCTCGAAACGATTGCAGGTCGAGAGCACGACGACCTCGGAAGCGCCGAGTTCGTCCGCGGCCAGCAGGGAGAAGCGCTTCAAGTCAGCGGCTTGTGCCTTGAGGGTTTCGAGCGCGCCTACGTTCGCACGCGCGAGCGAGAGTCCGACGATGGCGATGCGTTCCACGATGTCGATGCCTGCGCGGTTGCGAGATCCGAAGCTGCGCGGCCCTTCTTTCGTCCCAATCGTGTCGAGTGCCGAAGCGCCGATTGTCACCGCTGCGTCACGGACGCAAAGATCGCGGCGGAAACTCGCCGGAGGCGGTTTTTGGAGCGTGAAACTTTTCGGATTCGCGCTCGCTTCTCACAGTTTTCGCGTCGAAGATCCGTGCTGCACCATGGTCCAGCCGCGCCGCGCACTCCTGTTTGCCAACCTCGGTTCACCCGCAGCACCGACGCGGGAGGAAGTGGGCAAGTTCCTCGAGGAGTTCCTCTCCGACAGGCGCGTTGTCGACCTGAACCCGTTCTTGTGGAAGATCCTTCGACGCACGCTCGTCCTGCCGCGCCGGTCCGGCCCCGTCGCGCACGCCTACTCCAGCATCTGGACCGCGAACGGCTCGCCTTTGACGGACTTCACGCGCCGCGTGTGTGCAGAGGTACGCGAGCGCGCCGGTCCAAAGATGCGCGTCGAATTCGCGATGCGCTACGGCACGCCTTCGCTGCGCAGCGTCGTCAGCCAACTCGTTCACGACGAGATTTCGCACATTCGGCTCGTGCCGCTTTTCCCGCAGTTCAGCGAGGCGACCAGCGGTTCGATCCTGGCAGAGATGGGCGAAATCGTTGCCTCGCTGCCTCGGCCGCCCACCTGGGATGCGCTGCGCACGTACCACGCGGACCCCGGCTACATCGAAGCCCTGGCGGCGTCCGTTCGCGAACAACTCGAGCGCGGCCCCGTCGACCACTTCGTCTGGAGTTTCCACGGGCTGCCCGTGCGTTACGTCGAGCGAGGCGATCCCTATGCGCGCGAATCGAAGCGGACCGCGGAGCTGTTGTCGAAAGCGCTCGGACTGCGCGACGATCAATGGTCGCTGGTCTGGCAATCGCGTTTTGGCAAGGGCAAGTGGCTGGAGCCCGCGGCCGATACGTATGTGACCGCGCTGGCGAAAACCAAA
>JAYUOR010000465.1:0-3385 GCA_043760765.1 Planctomycetota bacterium
CGAATTCACCTGACTCGGTGCGGTCGTTACTGCGGACGAAATCACCTGACTCGGTACGATAATCGCCCATGAGACCGTTTACGACTTGTCGAAAAGGAATGTTTGCCGCCGCGCTCTCTCTCCCCGGACCTGCACAGGATCCCAATCTGGATTCGGGGCTGCCGATTCCGCCGGAGCAGGCGTGTTACGACGTGCTCAGCTACGACCTCGCACTGAAGGTCGATCCGGACAAGAAGACGATCGCCGGCACGCTCGGATTGCGCGCGCGCGTCGTGAAAGCGAGCGAGTCCATCTTGCTCGATCTCGATGATCGCCTGGCGGTCGCGTCGATCACGCGCGACAAGCAGAAGATCGACTTCGCGCGCGAGCCCGGCCGCATCCGTATTCGCGGACTCGAGGAACTCGTCGAGCCGGGTCAGATCTTCGAGTTCACGGTCGCGTACTCGGGCGTGCCGCGCGAAGCGGTCAATCCACCGTGGGACGGCGGCTTCACGTGGTCGAAGACAGCCGCGGGCTTGCCGTGGATCGCGACGAGTTGTCAGGGCGAGGGCGCGGACCTGTGGTGGCCGTCGAAGGATCAACCCGACGACGAACCGGATTCCATGGACATACGCATCAGCGTGCCCGAGCCGTTGATCTGCGCGAGCAACGGCCGATTGGTGAAGACCGAAGCAGCGGACAAGGGCTGGCGCACGTTCCACTGGCACGTCAGCACGCCGATCAACAATTATTCCGTCGCGCTCAACATCGCTCCCTACAAGACGATCGAAGGTCAGATGAAAAGCGTCGCGGGCGAGACGTTTCCACTCATCTACTACGTGTTGCCCGAGAACTTCGAGAAGGGCAAGCAGCTGTTCAAGGAGATCGAACTCGATCTCGCTTTCTTCGAGAGCGTGTTCGGCCCGTATCCGTTCCGCATCGACAAGTACGGAGTCGCCGAGACGCCGCACCTGGGCATGGAGCACCAGTCGATCACCGCCTACGGCAACAACTACAAAGGCAATCCCTGGGGCGCCGATCAAGGGTTTGATTTCCTGTTGCACCACGAGATGTCGCACGAGTGGTGGGCGCTGCTCGTCACGGCCAAGAATTGGAACGACTTCTGGATTCACGAGGGCATCGGCACCTATTCGCAGGCGCTCTATGCCGAGCGATTGAAAGGACCGGAGGCCTACCGCCATGTGATGGGCGAGCAGCGCCGCGGCATCGCGAATCGCGGAGCCGTCGCGCCGCGCGAACCTCACACCAGCCAGGAGATGTACTTCACCAGCATGTGGAAGGAGTCGCCGGCGGGGGACATCTACAACAAGGGTTCGTGGATCATGCACTCGCTGCGCTATCTGCTCGGCGACGAGGATTTCTTCCGGGTGCTGCGCCGCTTCGCCTATCCCGATCCGGCGATGGAGAAGGTCACCGATGGCCGTCAATGCCGTTTTGCGACGACCGATGAGTTGCTTGCGATTGCACAGAAGGAATCGAAACGCGACTTGGCGTGGTTTTGGGAGCTCTACCTGCGCCAGCCCGCTTTGCCTGAACTCATCAGCGAAGTACAGGACGGCGCGCTGCATCTCGCCTGGAAGACGCCGAACAATCTGCCCTTCCCGATGCCGGTCGACGTGAAGATCGCGGACAAGATCACGCGCGTCGAAATGAAGGACGGCGCGGCGCTCGTGCCGTTGCACGGCGCCAAGGACTTCGTCATCGACCCACTGAATTGGCTCTTGCGCGTCCAGGCTCCGCCAGCGGGCAAGAAGGCCAAGGGCAAATAGTCGCGTACGGAGTCAGGTGAATTCGTCCGGGGTAGCACCCCGCGGCCCCATGGGAGGCCGCGGGGTGCTACCCCGGAGCCGTTTTTCGGATTGTTGATTTTCTCTGATCTCCCGCGCGATGTTCCTGCGTGTAGGTGGCCGCTCCTCCCCGATTTTCTCAGGACCACCACCATGCGATCGCTCATGAACTCCTCACTCCGTCCGTCCTTCGCCCTCGCTTTTGTCTCTTTCGCCCTTGCTCCCTGCGCCTTGGCGCAGTGGACGGTCACCAGCCTGAACCCGAACGCAGGGATTGGATCGACCAGCGCAGGTGGCAACGCGAGTCAGCAAGCCGGGCTCATCTACACAGCTCCCGGCATCACCCACGCCGGCTTCTGGAGTAACACCGCCGCGTCCTTCGTGGACTTGAACCCGGTCGGCGCAGCGCTCTCCAGAGCGGTTGCCACGGACGGCGGGTTGCAGTTCGGGGAGATTGAAACCGGCAATGGCCTCCCCCACGCGACGCTATGGTCGGGGAGCGCGGCTTCGGCCATCGACTTGAGTCCGGCGGGAACGCTTTACTCGAACGCTTACGGCGCAGGCGGCGGCCAACAGGTTGGGGCTGCGATCGTTGGGAATTCTGTCTACGCCGGACTTTGGACCGGTACCGCGGCTTCATTCGTCAACCTGAATCCCGTCGGAGCGTCCGATTCTGTGGCCTTCGGCGCTGCCGCGGGCAAGCAGGTCGGAGAAGTGTTCTTGCCCGCCGGCGTCCACGCGTGCCTGTGGAGCGGAACGGCCGCGTCCATGGTCGATCTGCACCCCGCGGGTGCGGGCCAATCCCAGGGCTTCGGCCTCGACGCGAACCATCAAGTGGGGCGCATCTTGTTCAACTCCGTCGCTCATGCGGGAATGTGGACCGGCACGGCGGCTTCCTACGTCGATCTCCAGCCGACTTGGGCTGCCAGTTCCGAGGCCCATGCAGTCGATGCGGGCGAGCAGGTCGGTGATGCCAATCGTCCCTTCGACTATCTTCACGCCACGTACTGGACCGGAACAGCCGCCTCGGCGGTCGACCTGAGCGCACTGCTTGGGAACGAGTTCCAGCAGAGCAACTCCCACGCGACCGCCATCTGGCACAGCGGCGGGTACACGTATGTGCTTGGCTACGGATTCAACAGCACGCTTGGACGTCAGGAAGTGTTGCTGTGGAAGCGCCTGCCGCTGACGACCTACTGCGTGGCGAAAGTGAACTCGGTCGGTTGCACGCCAAGCATTTCCAGCTTCGGAACTTCCAGCGCCACGGCGCCGACGGGCTTCTACGTGCGCTCCGACAACATGCAGAACAACAAGGTCGGTTTCCTGCTCTACGGCAGCACCGGTCGCGCCGCGGCGCCGTTCTCCGGTGGATTCCTATGCCTGAGCGGTCCGGTACGCCGCAGCCCGAGCGTCAACTCCGGAGGCACCCCCGCTCCGGCGAACAACTGCACGGGATTTTTCGTGGTTGAAATGAACGCTTTCCGCGCAGGCAGTCTCGGCGGGACGCCAGCGCCATTTCTTTCCGTGCCCGGCACGTTGGTCAACAGCCAGTTCTGGGGCCGCGACTCCGGTTACGCCGCGCCGAACAACACGCAGTT
>JAYUOR010000466.1:0-3375 GCA_043760765.1 Planctomycetota bacterium
TCGGCGAATTGAAATGGAGCGGGCGGCAGGCTCGACGGCTGTCCGGCCGCACAATCCGCGTACAGCTTCGCGAGGTCGCCGAGCAAGATCGCGATCGACCAGCCGTCGTGCACGAAGTGGTGCTCGACCTGAAGCAGTTCCCAATCGTCGTCGGCGTGCTTCAAGAGCGTCCACTCGACCAGCGGCAATTGGCCGACGTCGAACCGGCGTAGGCACAACTTGTCGCAGATCTCTTCCGCGCGCGCCCGTCGCTCTTCCGCGCTGCCCCGAGTGACATCGATCAACTCGAGGCTCGGCGTCCAGGAGTCGTGAATGCGCTGCCGCGGTGATTCGCCCTCTGCATGGAAGGTCGTGCGCAGGATCTCGTGACGCTGCACGAGCATTCCCAGCGCGCAGCGCAGCGCGTCAGGCTCGATGGCCCCGCGGAATCGCACCGAAAACTGCGTGTTGTAGGCCAGCAAGCCCGGCTCGAGTTGCAACAGGAACCAGACCGGCTCCTGCGAAGCGGAAAGCGCAATCGCCTGCGTTCGATCGACGCGCCGCATGGGCGGATAGGCCGGCCAGGGATTGCCCCCTCCCGCGTCGATCGTCGCGGCGAGGTCCGCGAGCGTGGGGTGCTCGAAGATCGCGCGCGGCGAGAGTTCGATTCGCGCGCGCTCGGCGAGGCGGCCGGAGAGTTGCATGGCGAGCAGTGAGTGGCCGCCCAGACGGAAGAAGTTGTCGTCGCGTCCCACGCCGGTCAGGCCGAGCAACTCCAACCATATTTCAGCCAGCAAGATCTCGGTTGCCGTGCGCGCCGGCTCGCCGCTCGCGCGTCGCAGCGGAGCAGGCAGGGCGCGGCGGTCGACTTTTCCGCCTGGCGTGCGCGGCAGTTCCTGGAGCGCCAGGATTTCTGCGGGCAGCATGTATTCGGGCAGGCTCGTCGCGAGCGTGATTCGCAGAGCGCTCGCGTCCAGCGTCGCGGCTTCGAACGGAGTGACGTAGCCGATCAATTGCCGCGCCCCGGGTGAATCTTCGCGCACGAGTACCGCCGCCGCGCGCACGCCGGGCAATTTCTCGAGCGCTGCTTCGATCTCGCCGAGTTCGATGCGATAGCCGCGCAACTTGACCTGGTCGTCGTCGCGGCCGAGGAATTCCACGGCGCCATCGGCGCGCTGCCGCGCTCGATCGCCGGTCAAGTACATGCGCGCGCCCGCAGCGCCCGAAAACGGATCGGTCACGAAACGCGCCTGCGTCAACTCGGGTGCGCCGAGATAGCCGCGCGCGACGCCGCCGCCACCGATGGCGAGTTCGCCGACTTCGCCGCGGGCCAGTGGATGTCGCTGTGCGTCCAGGATGTGCAGGCTGACCCAGGGCAAGGCAAATCCGATCGGAACACTGGACCACGAGGGGTCGATGAGTTCAGCGCGCGGCTCAAAGGTCGTCGCCGTGATCGTCGTCTCCGTCGGTCCGTAGCCGTTGATCCAGCGCACGCGCTCGCCGAACAGTGCTTTCCATTGTGCGAGCGCCGTGGCGGAAGCGCGCTCGCTGCCGGCGATCACCAGGCGCAGGTCGCGTGGCAGCGTGGTTCCCGCGCGCGCGAGTTCGGCCGTCCATTCCTGCCAAAAACCGGCCGGCAGATTCGCAACCGTGATGCGTCGCTCGTCGAGAAAGCGCGTGAACGCGGCGAACGAGCCGGCCATGGCTTCGTCGCGCAACACGACGCAGGCGCCCGCGCACCAGGTCGGAAAGAGTTCTTCCGCTGCCACGTCGAAGGCCAGCGAGGCGAATTGCAGAACGCGATCCTTTGGCGTCAACGCATAGTGCGCCGCCATGCCGTGGGCGTGCAGCGCGAGCGAGCCGTGTTCAATCTGCACGCCCTTGGGGCGGCCGGTGGAACCGGAGGTGTAGAGCACGTAGGCCAGGTTGGGACTGCCGGCCGCCTGCGGCTTGGCGCGCTCGGCTGGCAGCGCGTCGAGCGCGATCACCGGCACGCCGGCCGCCGCGCAATGGGCAGTCAGGCGCGTCACACTGAGCACGGCCAGTGCGCCCGAATCAGCGACCAGTTCTCGAAGCCTCGCGGCAGGAGTGCTCGGATCGATCGGCAGATAGGCCGCGCCGCTTTCCAGGATGCCGAGCAGCGCGGCGCCAAGTTCGATGCCGCGCTCGACGCAAACGGCAATCACACTCTCGGGTCGCGCTCCATGTGCCGCAAGGCAGGCCGCGACCTCGTGCGCAGCCGCAGCCAACTCGGCGTAGCTCTGGACGCGGGTCGCGGACTCGATCGCGACGGCCTGCGGTTGCAGGCGGGCACGCTCGAAGACAGCTTCGTGAACCAGCGCGGGGGCGGAGAGCGGAGTTTGCATGCGGTCAAGTTGCGTGTGCGTTGCGTGCGTGGATCGTACCACGCTACTCGCGGCATCCATGGGCTTCACACCGTCCGCTCCAAGCGCTCGATCCAGCGCGCGAATTCGTCCGCGAAAGCGTTGAAGTCGCTGCCCAACTCGGCCACGGTTTCACGGCCGTGCACGACGCGCATGCGCGCGCCAAGCTGCGGCGTGTCTTTGAATGGCGGCAACGATTCGCTGCGCGCGAGGCTGCTGCGTGCTTCGCCAAGGCGCGTTTCGACAGCGCTCGATAGCCTGCGGGCCAACGCGTCCGCCCCGAGTTCGCGCCCGGTGAGCCGCGGAATGAACTCGAGGAACGAAAGACTGTTGCCCGGTTGCCAATAGGCGCGCGCCAGGTCGGGGCCGACGCGCGGGTTGTCGCAGATGTGCCCATCGCGGCCGAGGAAATAGTCGCGCGTGGTTTCGACGGCCATCTCCGCCAGCACGTAGCCGTGATAGTAGGCGCTCGATTCGCCCGCGAGCAGGTGCGGAACCGCGAGCGCGGGCCGTGGGGCGCCCTGTTCGAGGAACAGCAGTCGCTGCTCGACGGCGCGGATTTCGGCGAGCACGCGCTCGCTCGAAAGCTCCGCGTCGGGAATCTCGTACAGCGCACGCTCGGCGTAACACACGGCGAGCATCGCGCGCGCCTGCCAGGCGGCGAAGGGCTGCACCGCGCGGATCCGCCGCTCCATGATTTCGAAGGGCAGCGCATTTCCCGCGCGGTCCTTCGCGTAGCGCGCCTGCCAGTCCGCGTCGTGCAGCAGGCTGTCGAGGAACATGCTCTGCGTCTCGGAGAAACCGACCGAGGTCGGCGCGAACTCTTGGCCGAAGCACGGCGCGGGCATGTCGACGTTCGCGAAATGCGCGGCGTGGCCGCCTTCGTGGAACAGGGTCTCCGTCGCGCGGAAACCGCTGCCGACCATGCCGGGAATCGCGTTCGCTGTGAAGTGGATGCGCGCCGGGATGCGCCGCGAGCCGTCGCGCCAGGCGACGACCGGGCCGTGCATGA
>JAYUOR010000467.1:0-8784 GCA_043760765.1 Planctomycetota bacterium
CGGCCCCGTGTAGCGACAAGTCGCCGCTGAACTCTGCTCTACAGGATCGTGTACTCGAGCGCGTCCGAGAGCGTCGTGTTGTACGGCGGTGAGTATCCCGGATCACGACCCCACCACTGACAATCGACCACCGTGCCGGGCACCCTCAGCGCCGGCAGAGGCAAACCGCCGAGCGCGCCGACCGCGAAGGCATTCATGTCGATCGTGAACACACCCGTGCAGTCCTGTCCCGTGGGAGAGCCGCCCGCATTGAACTGGGGCGAGCGCTTGATCGGGCTGCGCACGCACAACGTGCCGCCTTGGAACGGCTCCGCGCGGCGGCCAGCTACGCTGTAGAACAGGAGGCCGCTCTTGTTGTTGCGCACGTTGGCCGTGCTGACCACGAATCCTGAACCGGCGTTGGCGCTGGGAGTGCCGGAGTAGGCGATGGCCGGCAAGCAACCGAGCGAGTTGACCTTGGCCGTGCAATAGGTCACCGGCAGCGCGGGAATCCTGATCACGAATGCCTCGCGATTGAACGAAGGGCTCAAGCCGTGGCCGTACATCACGCGACCGTCGGCGGAAATGCCGGAGACCTGTTCAAGGACCCAGCCCGAAACTTGGGGCGCTCCGCTGGCGGTGAGGTAGTCGCTGAGCAGAGTCAACGGGCTACCCTCGCGCCACAGGAACAGGGGCTGCACTGCGCCGGGGCCGAATGCGGAAACGCCCGAGTAGCCCACCACCGTGCGGCCGTCGTCGCTCACGCCGGTCGGATGCGTCTCGTGCGTGCCCCAACCGAAAGGGTCCACCGGCGTCGTGCCGAGGTCCATGATTCCGTTGGTCGCGTCCCAGCGGAAGGCGTGCATCTCACTCCATCCCGAGGGAGTGCTCAGGCCGGTGGAAGACTCGCCGACCACGTACGCTCCGTTCGCGCTGACGGCCCAGCCTTGGCTCCAGCCGTCGATCGGGTACAGCGGATCCAGGCAGCCGGTCAACACCTCCGCCCCATTGGTCCATACGGCTCCGCGCCACGCGCCCGCCGTCGGGTCGGAGTCGAAGCCGGTGATCGTCGAGCCGTTGCCCGATGTGCCGTCCGCGCGCGAGTCACTAGGGTTTCCCTGAATCACGCAAAGGTCGACCATGCCGGTGCCGACACTCCAACTGAAGGCGTGAGCGTTCTGGGCCGTGAGCCAACCCAACCCGACCACGGTCGAGCCATCGGCGCTGATGTCGTGGGCGGAGGAGACCGACGTGCCGCTCTGGCTGAGCAGGCCACCGAGGAAGGTCCACTGACCGGTGGCCGCCGAATAGCGCGCCGCTTCGTCGTCGCCGTTCGGTTTGGTGATCGTGCCGCAGACGAACTGGCCGCCGTTGGAGACCGAGTAGGTGGAGTACATGCCACTGGTCCCGGGAATCGGCGTCCAACTCGGGTTGGCGGTGGTCCACAGGTAGGCCTGCGTGCCGTCCGAGGAAACGAACGCCGTCCCGTCGGCCGACATGTCCTGGACATTGATGTACCCGCCAGGTGTACCCAGGGACTGGAAGGTCGCTTGGGCGCTGCTCGAGAGTGAGAGAGCCGCGACTGCGAGGATCCCGGCGACGAATTGTGTCTTGGTGTTCATCTAAAGTGCGGCTGACTTGCCGCTAGTTCTCAGTGGGGTGAGTGCGTGCTGGACCACTGATTCCGTCGGGTGGCCGCAAGCGTGAAATGTCTGTCTTCCCTTCCCTAGCGCCGGTCGCCGGGACGCGTTGGTCGCAATCTCCGAAAAATCCTGGCAAGGCCCATTGGGAGCTCCAAGCGGGGTGCAGCGCCGGAATTTCCAAGCAGGGAGGTGCCCAGTTCGCACTGCGGGGCGCCGCGCGACGGCACCGCGAAGCCTGCACAGCCATGCGAGGCAGTTGCCCCGGGCGCTCCGGGGGGAGTCATGACTTGGGAGCCTTGAGGTGCGCCGAAAGCCTGGCCAGAGCCAGGAAGAGGCGGCCGCGGGATTGCGGTTCGGTGCATCCGAGCCGCTCGGCGACATCGGCGTGTGTCAGACCGTCGATGTGGATCATGCGGATGATCGCGCGATCCGCTTCCGCGAGCTTGTCGAGGCCGGAAGCAAGACGGCTGATGTCCTAGCGCATCATCGCTTCGCCGCTTGGCGAACCCAGGGTCCGGACTAGTTTCGCGATCTCCTCGATCTGCCACTCATCGGAAATGTCCGCCACGCGCGCGACCTGGTCGCGATTGCGCGAGCGATAGAAACGCCGGCGATCGATCAATTTGCGCAGCGCCACCTGCAAGAGCCATTTGCGGAATGCAGCCTCGCCCTGGAATCCGAAGCGGCCACGGGACTGAAGCACCTCGCGGCAGATGGACTGCACGAGGTCGTCGCAGGACTCGCGCTGGGCGAGACCCGCGCCAATGTTCTTGCGCACGTAAGACTTCAAGTCCCCGAGATGGCGCTCGAGCAAGGACTCCAACGGCGGGCTCGCGGGTTCGGGGAGGGCCATGGTTCGAATGACGCTCCGGGGAGGCGGCCCCTGGACAGGCCGGTGCCAGGGCTGCGGCACATCGCGGAGATGGATAAGGATACCGGGCTCCGGCGTGCGCGGCGGAGCGGGCGCGCCGGGGCCGGATCCGAGCCGTGCGGGAGGCGGTTTCGCCTCCGCCGGCCGATTCGGGGCTACCCTTCAAGACGATGCCGGACGCGCAGCCTGAACCCTGATCGGGCGAGGAGTTGGTGGACGAATTGCTCGTCGACCTGCTCGAGCGCATGACCGCGGGGGACAGCGGCGCTTTGGAAGCGACCTGCGCCGTGCACCCTGAAGTTGCGGACGAAATCCGCGCTCGAGTTGCGGCGTTGAGCGAGATGAACCTGCTGCCCAGCGATGGCGCCGCGATGGCGTTCCCCGAGCGCCTCGGCGACTTCCGGCTCGTGCGACGTTTGGGCGGCGGCGGCATGGGCGTGTTGTACGAGGCCGTGCAGGAGTCGCTCGGTCGCGTTGTCGCGTTGAAGTTGATTCGACCCGAGCACCTCTACTTCGATCGCTCGCGCGAACGCTTCCGGCGCGAGACCGACGCGGTGGCGCGTCTGGCGCACCCGGGCATCGTGACGATTCACACCGTCGGCGAAGCGCAGGGCACGCCCTACTTCGCGATGGAACTGATCCGCGGCGCGACGCTCGCGCAGGTGATCGAGCAAGTCGCGGGCCTCGCGCCCGAGAGCCTGCTGGGTTCGGATCTGCGCGCTGCGGTGCAATCGTTGACACCGGACGATTCCGACAATGCTATCGAGCAAAGCTCTGAGCTCTTCGCGGGCACTTGGGCCGAGGCCTGCGCGCGCGTGATCTTGCGCATGAGCGAAGCTTTGGCCCACGCCCATGGCCGAGGTGTGCTGCACCGCGACATCAAACCGTCGAACATCGCAGTGACCAGCGCGGGCCGCGTCGTGCTGCTCGACTTCGGTCTCGCCGGACTCGAACACGAACTGCGTCTGACGGCGACAGGCTCGGCGTTGGGCTCGGTGCTCTACATGGCGCCCGAGCAATTGAGCGGTCGCGCCGATGAAATCGACTCGCGCACGGACGTGTATGCCCTGGGCGTGACGCTGTACGAGTTGCTGACGCTGCGCGCGCCCTACGCTGGTTCGGATTCGGAGCAGGCGCGCGCCGCGATTCTCGAAGGCCGGCCGGCGCTGATTCGCGCTCGCCAGCGCAACGCGTCGCGGGACCTCGAGTTGGTCTGCCTCAAGGCGATGGACGCCGATCGCGCGCGGCGTTATCCGACGATGGAGGCCTTCGGCTCCGACTTGCGCGATGCGCTCGAAGGGCGGCCGATCCAAGCTCGGCCGCCGAGCGCGGCCTATCGCCTGCGGCGTTGGATCCGCCGTCACCCGGCGACCACGACGGCCATCGCGGCGGGCGCGCTGATGGTGATCGTGCTGCCGACGGGACTGTACTTGCAGCAGCGCGCCAACAGTGCGCGGCTCGAGTTCGCGCTCGTTGCAGAGCAGCAATCCAGGTTGCTGGCCGCGAATGAGGGCGCGCGCGCCAACGCTCGCGCGCAGGAAGCCGACGAAGTGGCCGGTTTCCTGGTCAAGATGTTCGCAGCCTCCGACCCCTACAGTGCGGGAAGGCGTGACATCACGGCGCGCGAGATGCTCGACGACGGGCTTGCGCGCGTGGAAACGGACTTGACGAATCAGCCCGAATTGCAGGCCAATCTCTTCGAGCGGATCGGCGAGTCCTACACGAACTTGGACTTGTATTCGCAGGCGATCAGGCCCCTGCAGCGCGCGCTTGAGTTGAGGCGTTCGTTGCATGGAGAAGATGCGGTCGAAACGGCATCGGCCAAGTTCTTGCTGGCATCCGCCTCGCGACTGGCCGGCAAGCCTGGCGGTGCCGCGCTGCTGCGCGAGGCCCTGGCTGTGTTTGAGCGCGAGCCCGACACGAATCCGGTGGCCTTGATCAACACCTACACGCTGCTGGCGGCGTGTCTCATGGACGAAGGCACGACGCAGGAACCTCTCGAGTTGCTCGGCCGTGCCCGCGAACTCGCAAGTGACTCGCTGGACGAGCCCCAGCCCGATTTGGAGTGGATGGTGATGACCATGCTGGCCGGTACCCATGAGCGATTGGGTCATCACGAGGAGGCCGAGCGCGTGGCGCGCGAGGCACTCACGCTGACAGGCTCCGGCGGCGCCCGTGCCGAGCCCTGGCATGTGGCAGGCCTGAACACGCTTGGTCTTGCGCTGGCGAATTCCGGTCGATTGCAGGAGGCACGCAGTGTCTACGAGGAACTGATGCCGCGGGCGCTGGCGTTCTACGGTGAACGCAACGTCGTTTACGCGCAGATGCAAATCGATTTTGCCACGCTGCGCGCACAGCAGGGCGAGCGCGCGGGATTGGCGGACTCCGTGCTGCAGCCGTTCAAGGTCTTGCACGCCGGACTCGGGCTGGGCAATCGCAAGGTGCTTACAGCCCTGGAGACCGTGGTCAACGCATTGCTGATCGAGCATCGTATCCACGAATGCCAGGAGCTCTTGCGAGATGGACTTGCGCAGTTGCAGAGCGCCGAAGTGCCGGACGATTCGGCTCGCGCGCGCGTGCTCCAGCTCATGGGCCTGGTCGCCTTCATGCGCGGCGACAAGCAGGGCACCGTGCGCTCGCTGCGCGATGCCATGGCGTTGACAAACAGCGGCGATGTCTGGGACAGCACGCAGGCGGCACTGCTGGCGTATTCGCTCGCCGATGATCCCGCGACCAGCGCTGAAGCGGTCTCGATCGCCGAAACGCTGCCGGACTTCGCCTCCACCCACGCAGCATCGATCGCACGCTACGCCATGGTACGTGCACTCAGCGCCAACGGCCGCGCGAGCGAAGTCGAAAAACTCCTCGACGGCATTGCGCCCGTTGTCGCTGGGCAAGTGTCCTGGGCGGTGTCGGCCATGCAAATCCGCCGGGCTGAAGGGCTCCTGCGCAGCGGCGATACAACGGCCGGGTGCGCGCTCCTTCAACAGGGCCTGACTGAACTCGAATTGATGCTGGGCGCGAATCACCCGGAGTCGCTCGAAGCCCGCGCGCGAGTCGAAGCGAGCGGCGCAGTCGGACAGTGTCGGAAGCTCGCGGCAGATCTCGGACGCTGAAATCGCTTGCCCAAGCTCTTCGGCGTGTAGCGCCGCGCGAGTTTGCGAGGCACACGGCGCCGACACTAATTTGCCTGGCGCCGTTCCTCATTGTCCTTGCGGAGCAGGCTGGCTGGGTACCTGATTCGGTGCCCGTGCCCGTGCCCGGGCCGCAGGACCTGGAACGAAGTCGGCATCCTCTGTAGCGATGGCGATGCTAAAGTGCACCCAACGCGAGGCGCCCGCAGCGCCGATGAAGAGAGAGGAACGCATGAACCGCGAACCCGACAACGACTCTGAACTCAGCGCAAAGCTGCAGGCCCTGCGCCGGCGCGTTGCCGAACTGGAAGCGGACATGGCTCGGCTGCGCAGCGAATCGCAATGCGCTCGAATGTTTTCCGAAGCGGCCGACGAGGGCCTGTGGGCGATCGACGCACAGGAGCGGACCGTGCATGCGAATAGCCGCATGGCGCAGATGCTCGGCACTACGGTCGAAGCGCTGCTCGGGACGTCGCTTTTCGACTTCATGGATGAAGCCGGGGCCGTGCAGTGTCGCGAAAACCTCGAACGTCGCCGCAGAGGCGTGAGCGAGCAGCACGATTTCATCTTCGTGAGACGCGACGGCTCTCGCGTGCACACGAGCCTGCGCACGTCGCCGATCATCGATGCCGCAGGCGTCTACCAGGGTTCTGTGGCGCTCGTCGCCGATGTCACCGAGCAGCGCGCATCGGCAGCGCAGGTGTCACTGCACAAAGACGAGTTTCGCATGATCTTCGATGCGGCTCCGGCGATGATCTGGTTCAAGGATGCAGAGAATCGCATTCTTCGCGTGAATCAGTACGCTGCCGCCGCGTCGGGACTTTCGGTCGCGCAGATCGAAGGGCGTTCGACGCTCGAGCTTTTTCCGGAACAGGCCGCCGCCTATCATCAGGACGATCTCGAAGTCATACGGTCCAATCGGCCCAAGCTCGGCATCACCGAACCGATCGTCACGGCTTCCGGAGAAAAGCGCTGGATCCTCACCAACAAGGTGCCTTGTCGGAACGAGCACGGCGACGCCGTAGGAGTCCTGGTGTTCTCGCTCGACGTCACGGAGTCTAAGCACGCCGAAGTCGCGCTCGCGGCAAGCGAGCAACGCTACCGCGACCTGGTCGAGACGTCGCAGGACCTGATCTGGTCGGTCGACGCTCTAGGGCGCTGGACGTTCGTCAACCGTGACGCGGCCAAGCGCATTTATGGAAGGGAACCCGAGGAATTGCTAGGGCATCCCTTCAGCGAATTGGAGACAGCAGAGCAGCAGCTCAAGGATCTCGAGGTTTTTGAGCGCATCAAGGCCGGTGCCGCGCACTTCAACTATGAAACCGTTCATATGCACAAGGATGGACGGCCGGTTCACCTCAACTTCAATGCGATCGTGCTGCGCGATGCCATGGGCAACGTGATCGGCACGACCGGCACGGCGAGGGACATCACGGAACGCAAGCAGGCCGAGGCGGAGCGCGAGGAGCTGAGCGTCAAGCTAGTGCAGTCGCAAAAGCTCGAGAGCCTTGGCGTGCTCGCGGGCGGCATTGCGCACGACTTCAACAATTTGCTCGTCGGCATTCTCGGGAACGCCGAGCTGGCGTTGATGGACATGCCGCACGATTCGCTGGAGCGTCAAGCGATCGAGAGCGTGGGTGTCGCGGCGCGGCGTGCCGCCGACCTAGCGCGCCAGATGCTCGCCTACTCGGGCCACGGAACGTTTGTCGTGGAGTCCCTCGACATTTCACGCGTCGTCAACGAGATGGGGCACTTGCTTTCGGCGGTAATCTCCAAGAAGGCCGAGTTGAGGATCCACGCGCAAGCCGGCCTGCCCGCCATCGAGGGCGACGCCACTCAGCTCAGGCAGGTGATCATGAACCTGATCACCAACGCATCGGACGCGATCGGCGACCACAGCGGTTTCATTTCGGTCACCACCGGCGCCATGCAGGCCGACGAAGACTATCTGGCGAGCACGTACATCAACGATGATTTGAAGCCGGGCCGTTACGTTTTCGTCGAAGTTGCCGACACGGGCTGCGGAATGGACGCGGCGACGACCGCGCGCATCTTCGAGCCGTTCTTCACAACGAAGTTTCCAGGCCGAGGTCTTGGCCTCTCGGCTGTGCTCGGCATCCTGCGCGGCCACAACGGCGCGATTCGCGTCCACAGCGAGCCTGGTCGCGGGACGACGATCAGGATGTTGCTGCCGGCAAGCGTGGCGGCCGTCGAGTCAGCCGCACGAAGTACCAGCGGTCCGCAGGCAGCAGATCGCGATCAGCGCTGCCAGGGCACGGTTCTAGTCGTCGATGACGAGGAAATGGTGCGGTCGGTGACGAAGAAGGTCCTCTTGCGGGCGGGATTTGACGTCATCACCGCCGAGGACGGGCGTGACGCGCTGGACGTTTTCCGGGAACGGCGCGAGCAAATCGCCGTCGTGCTGCTCGACATGACCATGCCGCGCTTGAGCGGCCTGGAGACCTTCCAAGAGCTTCGTCGCATCGACCCCGACGTGCGCGTCGTGCTGACCAGCGGATACAGCGAGCAAGAAGCCACACAACTGTTGCGGGACAGCGGTTTGGCCGGCTTCCTGCAAAAGCCCAGCACGGCGGATGCAATGATCGCGAAACTGCGCTCGGCCATCGCGTAGTACCTGACTTGGTAAGCGCTCCTCAGTCCTCGCCCCTGAGCCACGCGGGCAAGGGCGGCCGCTGGATGGTCTGCCAGACGGCCTCGTAGAAGTTAGTGGCTCCGCGCAGGTCGGGTTCGGCGCCGACGAAGAACGGCGGCGTGTTCCCGCGCGTGGCGGGGAAGCCGAAAAAGGGCCGCATCACGAAAGCGGCCTGGCCGCCGACACCCAATGAGAGCGTTAGCCAAGCCGCGACCAGGAATCTCGCGCGTGTCGGCACGAGTCCATGGCGCGTGAACAACTCGCGCGCCTGACGCAGCAGCGCGAGCGAACCCGCGACCGCCACGATGGCCATGTTGAAGGCCAGAAAGGAATCGTAGCTTCCCAGTTTGCCGTCGTCGTTGGCTCGCGAAGTCCAGGCCAGGAAAAGCACGGCGGGGGAGAGGCTCGCCAGCAAGAGGGACATGTCGTGGAACAGCCGACCGGTCGCGCGCTGCACCTCGAAGAACGAAAGCTGCGCGGCGAGCAGCCGCGCCACCATCCAGT
>JAYUOR010000468.1:0-8779 GCA_043760765.1 Planctomycetota bacterium
AAGGGCATCCTTTCGCGCCGCGTCGGCCCCTACGTGCAGATCGATGCGGGCGTGCACCCCGGAATCAGCGGCGGGCCGGTTACTGACGCGCACGGCAAGGTGATCGGCGTGGTCTGCAGCGTCCAGGCGACGCCCAAGGGCGAAATCGCGGCCGCGATTGGCTACGCCCTGCCGATCGGCTCGGCTTTGCGCGTGCTGCCGGCCGAAGCGATGCGCTGACCCGGGCAGTGATACGGCCAGGCTCGACTTCGACACCCCGGTGCGTGCCCTCGGGCGATCGCGCGGGGGCAGGCACCGGGGTGTCGAAGTCGAGCATGGCTCCGTATCGACCGACTGCTCGTGGGCTCGCAGGGCCAGCGGCCGTGCTCTAAGATCACGGCTTCCACCAGGCCCGACCCACGCAGCGGGACCACCCGCGCGACCTGGCGGCGGAATTTGGAGGCGAGTGTCGCCAAGGACCGGGATTGCACCATTGTCCGGGTCGACTTCGCCCCCTGAGGACATCTTCGGTGACCAGTTCCGCCAGCCCCTCGTTCCTGCTTCCGACCGACACCTTCGTCTGCCGCCACATCGGGCCCGACGAGAGCAACATCAAGACGATGCTCCAGACGATCGGGCTGAAGAGCCTGGACGAACTGGTCGGCCAGACCGTTCCGGCGGACATCCGCCTGAATCGGGCGCTTGCGCCGATGACCGCGAACGAGCCGCGCGGCGAACACGAACTGCTCGCGGAGTTCCGCGCGAGTTGCCAGAAGAACGAAGTCTTCCGCTCGTTCATAGGCATGGGTTACTCCGGCACAGTCGTTCCGCCTGTGATCCAGCGCAACATCCTGGAGAACCCGGGTTGGTACACGCAGTACACGCCCTACCAGGCCGAGATCGCCCAGGGCCGCCTCGAGGCGCTGCTCAACTTCCAGACCATGATCAGCGATCTCACGGGATTGCCGATGGCCGGCGCGTCGCTGCTCGACGAAGCCACCGCCGCCGCGGAAGCGATGAGCATGTGCTACGGAATTTCACGCGAGGCGCGGCACACGTTCTTCGTGTCCGATCGCTGCCACCCGCAGGTGATCGCGGTCGTACAGACGCGCGCGAAGGTGCTCGACATCAAGATCGTCGTCGCGGCCATGGAGAAGTTCGACTTCGCCTCGGGCGACATCTTCGGCGCGCTCTTGCCCTATCCCTGCAGCGACGGTGCGGTGCTGGACCTCGAGCCGCTGGTGGCGAAGATTCACGCGGCCGGTGCGCTCGCGGTGGTCGACGCGGATCTGCTCGCGCTCACCTTGCTGCGCGCGCCCGGAGAATTCGGCGCGGACATCGCCATTGGATCGGCGCAACGATTCGGCGTGCCCTTCGGCTTCGGTGGCCCGCATGCGGCCTATCTTTCGACGAAGAGCGAGTACAAGCGCGAGATGCCCGGCCGTTTGATCGGCGTGTCACGCGACGCACGCGGCAATCGCGCGCTGCGCATGGCGCTGCAGACGCGCGAGCAGCACATTCGCCGCGAAAAAGCGACTTCGAACATCTGCACGGCGCAGGTGCTGCTCGCCGTGATGGCCGGCATGTACGGCGTCTATCACGGCCCCGCGGGATTGAAGGCGATCGCGACGCGCGTGCGCGGGATGACGCTGACCTTGGCCAAGGGCCTGGAGAAACTGGGCTTCAAGCTCGAGCACGCGAATGTGTTCGACACGCTGGCGGTGAATGTCGACGACTCGGGCGCGCTGCTCGCCAAGGCGCGCGCAAAGCGCATCAACTTGCGCGCTCTCTCGGCGAAGTTGGTCGGAATTTCCTTGGACGAAACCACCGAGGCGCGCGATGTCGCGGCGATCCTCGAGGTCTTCGGCGGCGCGCGCGCGACAGCGCTTTCGGTTGTCGAACTCGCCGGACAAGTTTCGCTCGCCGTTGCCGCGCCGCACGCGCGCAAGAGCGCGTACCTGACCCATCCGGTGTTCAACAGCTACCACTCCGAGCACGAGATGCTGCGCTACATGCGCGGGCTCGAAGCGAAAGACCTTTCGCTGACGCACTCGATGATCCCGCTCGGCTCGTGCACGATGAAATTGAACGCCACCTCGGAAATGGTTCCGGTGACCTGGCCTGAAGTCGGCGGCATCCATCCCTTCGCGCCGGCGGAGCAGACCAAGGGTTATCAGGAACTTTTCGCCAACCTCGAGCGCGCGCTGCTCGAAATCACCGGATTCCACGGTGTTTCGCTGCAGCCGAACGCGGGCTCGCAGGGCGAATACGCCGGCCTGCTCGTGATCCGCGCCTACCACGATGCGCGCGGGGACAAGCATCGCAACGTCTGCCTGATCCCGACCTCGGCCCACGGTACGAATCCCGCCAGCGCCGTGATGTGCGGCATGAAAGTCGTGATCGTCGCCTGCGATGCCAAGGGCAACGTCGACGTCGCCGACCTGCGCGCGAAAGCGAAAGAGCACGCCGCGAACCTCGCGTGTTTGATGATCACCTACCCGTCGACGCACGGCGTCTTCGAAGAATCGATCCGTGAAATCTGCAAAGTGATCCACGACAACGGCGGCCAGGTCTACATGGACGGCGCCAACATGAACGCGCAAGTCGGCCTGTGCCGGCCCGGCGATTTCGGCGCGGACGTCTGCCACCTGAACCTGCACAAGACCTTTTGCATCCCGCACGGCGGTGGCGGACCGGGCATGGGCCCGATCTGTTGCGCGAAGCAACTCACGCCGTTCCTGCCGGGCCACCCGGTGGTCTCGGTCGGCGGCGCGCAGAACTGCGGCACGGTCAGCGCGGCGCCCTGGGGCAGCGCTTCGATCTTGCCGATCTCGTGGATCTTCATCGCGCTGATGGGATCCGCCGGACTCAAGCGCTCCACCGAGATCGCGATCCTCAACGCCAACTACATGGCCGCGCGATTGAAGGGCCATTACGACGTGCTCTTCACCAACGCGAAGGGGCGCGTCGCGCATGAGTTCATCATCGACCTGCGTCCGTTCGAGCATTCGGCCGGCGTCGTGTCCGAGGACGTCGCCAAGCGCCTGATGGACTATGGTTTCCACTCGCCGACGATGTCGTTCCCGGTCGTGGGCACCTTGATGATCGAGCCTACGGAATCCGAGACGCGCGCGGAGCTCGATCGATTGTGCGACGCTTTGATCGCGATTCGCGGCGAGATTCAGCGCATCGAGGACGGCAAGGCCGATCGCGCCGACAACGCGCTCAAGCACGCGCCGCACACCGCCGCGGTGATCATGGCCGACGCGTGGAGCCACAAATACTCGCGCGAAGAGGCTGCTTTCCCCGCGCCCTGGGTGCGCGAGCGCAAGTTCTGGCCGACGGTCAGCCGCATCGACAACGGCTACGGCGACAAGAATCTCATCTGCACCTGTCCTCCGATCGAGGCTTACGCCGAGATCACGCCCAAGCCCGCGCCCGCTCGCTCGACTCCGGCTCGCGTCTAAAACGGAGACGCGCACGGTGTTGAAAAAAATCCTCGGACTGCTCCACATCCAACAGGCAGGTCAAATGCTCAGCATCGGAAGCGTCGCACCGGACTTCACCGTTCTCGATCACACGGGCCGCACGGTGCGATTGAAGAATTTTTCGACCAAGCGCGTGGTGCTCTGGTTCTATCCCAAGGCCGACACGCCGGGATGAACGCTGCAGGGCTGCGGATTCCGTGATCGAATCCGCGACTTCGAAGCCGCCGGCACGGTCGTGCTGGGCATCTCGTTCGACAGCGCAGAAGAAAATCGCGCCTTCGCCGAAAAGTTCGGGTACACGTTCCCGCTCTTGTGCGACACCGACCGCAAGATCGGCCTCGCCTACGGCGCGTGCAAGAGTCCCAAGGATCGTTACGCCGCGCGCCTGACCTACGTGATCGGGCCCGACGGCAAGATCGAGCAGGCGATCGACACGAAGGATCCGGCTGGCCAGGCCGCCGCGCTGCTCTCGACGCCGAAAGCCGACCCGCCGAAGCCTGGTTAGACTCAGCGGACCATGAGCCGCTCGCAACTTCTCCGGTACTTCTCCACCTCGTTCTTTCTCGTTCTGCTCGCCGTCACCGGCTTCGCGCAGAAGAAGGCCGAGAAACCTGCGCCGAAAGGCGAGGAGATCGAAGGCGTCGGTTTGACGGTCGCCTTCCCGGAGGCGTTCGCCGCCACTCGAATGCCTGGTGAAAAGGGCGGCCAGGTGGCCGCCAGTTGGCTCGTCAAGTGCGGCGAAGCGCAGTTCCGGCTCGCGCTCTACGTGATGCCGATCGACCAGTTTCATTTCGAGGAGCCGCTCGACGTTTCGGATTTGATCCTGGAAAACGAAATCCACGATCAACCGGGTTTCGCCTACGACGAACAGAAGACGATTCCCGGCCCTTTCGGCGTTCTGCCGCACGCCATCTGCGCGAAGAGCGAGATCAAGGAGCGCGGCAAGACCAGCACGAGCGGGGTGAAGTTCTATCTCTGCGGGCTCACGGACAAGGCGGGCTACGTCTTCGAGATGCCGATCGAGCCGATGCCCGATGCGGCTCTGATGGCGAGTGCGCGCGCGTTCCTAGCCTCGGGCATCGTCTGGAAAGGCAAAGCGCTCGATCCGAAGTGGAGCAAGGAGGACGCTCAGGCGCGCTGGGATTCCGACGTGCCCGACGCGAAGAAGAACAAGCTCGACAAGGTGCTGCGCACCGAGCACTACATCATCCTGACCAACTCTTCGGGCGGGAACAATTTCGCCAAGGCCATGGAGGAGAACTACGCGAAAATCAAAGCCGTGTTCGCCTTCGAGGAAATGCCCGGTGAACGTTTGATGCCGGTATTCCTGTTTCGCAATCCCGAGGAGTACTACGGTTTTTTCGCCCAGCAGTTCAAGACCACCGTCGAGCAGGCGAGCAAGTCGAAGGGTGTCGCCTCGGGCGATTTCTATGCGACGTGGTACGAAGCTCCTGGCGATCCGGTGCACATCCACGAAGGCACACACCAAGTTTTCGGCAACCGCTTGCGTCTGCGCGGCGGCGGCTCGTGGTTCCAGGAAGGAGTCGCCGAATACATGTCGACCGTCGACAACGATCGCAACACGGCCGCGCGAAACGTGAAAAAAAGCCGGCAAAAGCAGTTGGTTGAGTTCGTCAAGATTCCGAGTCTCCTTTTCTCGCCGAAAGCGGAATCGAAGACGGGCGAGGACGACGCCTCGAGCCAATATGAACTGGCTTCGTTTCTGATCGAGTTCGTGCGCGAAAGCAAGTTCGGCAAGGACCACTTCGTCGACTGGATCCACGCGGTCGGCGCCGTGCCGCGCAACGACGTCGCCGCCGTCGAAGCCGCCACGAAGAAAACCCTCGGCGTCGACCTCGCAGGATTCGAAAAAGAATGGATCGAGTACGCGAAGAAACGCTGATCGATTCGATCAACGTGACGCTTTGGCATCGCGAGCGCTTCGTTGGTGGTAGCCTCTCACCCATGAAGAGGATCAACGCTTGGGTGGTCGTGTCGTCGACCTTGGCTGCGTGGGTTTGCGTCCCTTCAAATTTGGATCAGGAGCAGGGCAAAGCCGCGGTCCCTGCTCGAATGCCGGGCGAACTCGAGCTGGAGAAGGGCTCCACAAGCATCCGCCCGAATTGGTACCAGGACCGCTTTGGCCTCGTCCTCGAGGAGGAGGAGGGCAAGCTAGGGCACAAGCTGATCCTGACGAGCAGATGGGAGAATGAGAATGTCCTGATTGTCTGCGTGCGATCGACGATGGAGTCTGGCGTTGAGCCAAACCTGCATTTCCAGATCGTAGACGGACGAGTACTGCGATGCTGGGTCGACGGCAAGTGGCGCGCCGATGCCGGAAGCAAGCCCAGCGATTTCAGCGGCGCACTGCACGACGTGAGTGGCCTTGCGCGAGTCAACTTGAAATCTGGCACGCTTGCCTGCTTGTTCACGATTCGAGGCAACCTCTGGGGCGATCACAGTTGGGAGGGCGGGGAGGACCCGGATCGCGTCATGTGCGGTTTCAAGTTGCCTCTTCCGACCCAACAGAAGTGAATCCTGTCTGAGCCGAAGGTGAGGCGTGTGTCAGGGAGGCGTGACGTCGCCGAGTTCTGCCGCGTGATCGGCGACGACCGTGAACTCGCGCAGGACCTTGGTCGAATCGCCGTCGACCATGCTGATCGAGTAATTTCCCGGCGGGACACCGGCGAAGGAGAAGGATCCGTCCAAGCCGCTGGCGCGCTTCAGGACGAATGGCTCGAGGTCAGCGCCTGAACGCAACTGCACCGTGCGCTCCTTCAGCGCGATCCGCGACGAATCGACGACGCGACCGCGAACGGGTTGAAGATGCATGCGATCGGCAGGCACCCGCAGATCTAGCCGGCCATCGGCCGCGTCGAACTTCGCGCCGAACATCGGCAACAGGTCGCCCATTTCGGGCTGACAGCAGACGACAGCGGAGTAGCGACCGGGAGCCAGGCGCGCGACGGTGAAGCGCCCTCTTCCTTCCAGGGGATAGATGCTCACGTTCGGTATTCCTTCGTCGTCGCTCACCACGCGCACCCACCAGAACCCGTCATTGGCCGGCGAAGTCGCGGGTTCGACCGTGAACTCGAACGAGGCACCCGGACTTGTGGACAAATCGATGTCTAACTGCCGCTTCTCGCCTGCTTTCACTGATATTTTCTGCGAGCTCGGTGAATACAGACCGCTGGGTCTGCCGGTCACTTCCACTTCTCCCGGAACGATGCCGACGATGCGGAAGTGCCCGCGGCGATCGGTTTGTGCGATGCGAATCGCGAGGAAGTCCGAGAGCGAGCAACGTGGCATGTCGGGCTTGCTGGTGTTCACGGAGATGCTGCACTGCGAGCGCGGCTTGCCGTTCTCCGTCAATGTGCCCTCGAGGATCGCGCCGACCGGGAACTGAAGCTCGATATGTTCGGAGGCGGCGCCGACTTCGATCTCTCTTGCGGCAGGTGCCCAGCCCGCGACGCGTCCGACCGCAGTCGCGATCATCGTGCCGCGCGGAACGTCGCGCACACGAAAGGTTCCGTCCGCGGCCGTGCGCGCCTGCACGGCCCGCTCGCGCGGTTCGAAGTCATCGAAGATCATCGGGCCGCTGAGCTCGCGCGCGAAAGCGACAAAGGCTCCAGCAACCGGAGCGCCGTCGGGATCGATGACGCGACCGCTGACTTCGCTCGCCGGTCCTTGCAGGGCCAATTGGACTTTCCAGCTCTCGCCTTCCTTGCCCAGCACGGGATGGGCCTTCGAGGGCGCGAGACCAGCCTTGCGCGCCTGCAGTGCGAGCCCCGACGACGGGCCGACCACGCTGAACATTCCGTGCTCATCGCTGCGCGCGATCACAGCGGCGCAGAGTCGCATGCCATGGGCCCAGATTTCCGCATCCGCGACCGGGCGGCCCGCGTCGTCGACCACCGAGCCTTCGACCTGCACGCCTCCGAGGCGGAGCGCGATTTCGCGCGTTTCGCCCGCGGCAATCCGCTCGCGAACGATGTTCATGCTGCGATCGGTCTGGACCGTGAAAGCTGTCGGACGCAATCCATCGAAGCTCGCGTTTCCGCCGGCGTCGGTGAGCACGAACTCGATCGTCGACGCGGGGTTTTGCATCTCGGTATCCGAACTCAGCGAAAGTCCGACACCTGCGAGCGGGAGATCCTGGCTGTCCGTGACGTGAACATGCACGCTCCCGGTCTTCGGGGACGAAGTCGTCGCGCTGGGAACAGGATCTTGCGCGAGCGTTTCGCGCGCGGGGACAACGAGCAGGGGTTCGGCGGTCGCAGGGGCCGCGCTCACCACCGGCGCGACTTCCGCGCGCGCAATCTCGTTCGCAGTCTTCGCCGCGCTCTCGGCTGCAAGCTCGCTGCGGAAGCTGTAGGTCAAAAACGCCGCGATCACGATAGCGGCGACGAGCAGCAGTTTCTTGTTCAAGGTCATAGCGAGAAATCCAAAGCTCAGGACGCCGCTGGAAACGGGAACGGCGCTACCGCCAACTGTTCCGAGTACCGCGGAACGAATTTCAGCCCAACGCGCCGCCGACACGAGCGCGTAGCTCTGCGACGCGACCAGACTCTCCGGCAAGAGCCGGCGCAGTCGCTTCAATCCGCGACTCAACTGCGCGCGAACGGTGCCCTGCGGACGGTCGAGCGCACGCGCGATTTCCGCGGGCTCGAGCCCGTGCTGCAAGTAGAGGCGCAGCACCGAGCGATACGCCTCCGGCAAGCGCGAGATTGCCGAGTCGAGCGTCTGCGAAAGCTCCGAGCTCTCCGCCTCGTTGCTCGGATCGAGTGCAACGTCTTCGCGCAGTCGCGTGGGATCGATCGCGCGTCGATTCCGCCGCCGTGCTTCACGCGCGTGATTCGCGAGAATGCCCGCGAGCCAGGGCAGCAGCGGCTGCGTCGAGTCGTACGTCCGCTTGGACTCGATCGCAGTCAGGAACGTCGCCTGCAGCAAATCCTCTGCGCTCGCCTCGGGGCTCGAAAGATGCGCTGCGAGCCCGCGCAGTTTCGGCGCAGCGGCGTCGAAGACCTTGGCCAGCGCCTGCGGATCACCGTTCGCCTCGAAGCGACGAAACGCGCGCTCGATCGAGTCCAGCAGCATCGCAGGAGTGTTGGCACCAACAGCTCCTGGCGTTGCAACTTCTCATTTTTTCTCGTCGGTCGGCGTCGCGGGCGTCGTATTCAGCTTCGCGAGGCCCGGAAAATCCGGCGCGTAACGCCAAGCGCGGAACAGCGAGTTGCCGTCGTCGCCAGGCCCGCGTCCGCCCATCCCCGGGGGGCCGCGTCGACCGCCGCCAGCCGGGCGGCCCTCGCCAC
>JAYUOR010000469.1:0-3361 GCA_043760765.1 Planctomycetota bacterium
CCCACCAAACCTGCCGAAAACGGCCGCTCCGCGGCCCCCATCCCCCTCCGGAGTGCTACCGTGACGGCATGATCAGGGGCTTGGACTTCCTATCCGTCCGTCGAAGCCGTCGAACGCAGCGCTGAGGCCCAGCTTGCGAGCTTGGAGGCTACTCGTCTTGCGCTGCAGGCGGAAGTCGCTTCGCTGTACTTCGCTCTGCGCGCCGCCGACGATGAACTCGTTGCCCTGCACAACACGAACCAACTGCGCGCGCAGGCGCTGGCGATCGCGCAAGCACGCTTCGACGCGGGCGCAGGCACAGACCTCGATCTCGCGCGGGCACAAGTCCAAGATGCGACGACGCGAACGGAGTCAGCGCAAGTCGGACTGCGTCGCGCCCAATTTTCCAATGCGCTGGCCGTGCTGCTGGGTGAAGCCCCCACTTCCTTCACGCTCGCTGTGTCCGCGGAGCTTGCCGGCGAGCCACCTGCGATTCCCCCTGGCCTGCCTTCGGCACTGCTCGAGCGCCGGCCCGACGTGGTCGCCGCCGAACGCGAACTCGCCGCGCGCAATGCACTGATCGGCGTGGCGCGCGCCGCGTATTTCCCGTCGATCCGCTTGACCGGATTCGCGGGCTATGAGAGTCGCGAACTGACTTCGTTGTTCGATTGGGACAGCTTGGCGTGGAGCGTCCTGCCGAGCGTGTCGCTGCCGGTCTTCCAGGGCAATCACCTCGACGCCAACCTCGAACGCACACGCGCAAGCTTTGCCGAAGGCCTCGCACTGTATCGCCAGCAGATCTCGATCGCGTTCAGGGAAGTCGAAGACTCGCTCGCCGCCACGCGCTTGCTCTCGGAGGCGGCCGAAGCTGAGCAAGCGGCACTCGATTCCGCGCGCCGCAGTGCCTCACTCGCGCGCCAACGCTACGACGCGGGTTTCGTTGGTTACCTCGACGTCGTCGATGGCGAACGCACCGTACTCGCGATCGAACGCGCCTCGATTCAACTGCGGGCCCAGCGCTTCGCGAACGCCGTGCAATTCATCAAGGCGCTCGGCGGTGGCTGGAACGCAGGCCACGAACTGCCCGCATTGGGCCGCGCGCACAATTTAATCGCAGCGCCACCGGCAGAAGGCAGCGCGGCAGCTACGGAGCACTGAGCGAGAGTGAGCGTTGGGGCTTGGGCGACTGGACATGCGGTCTTCGGGCGTAGCTGTTCGTACTCGAGCGACGGTTCGCCCGCCAACCCGCACTGCGTGGCAATGCTCTACGCGAACGAATCATGCACTTGGACCAAGTGCCTACCCTCGAATGCGCTTGGAAACTCCGACTCGATTCAGCAACTCGGTGCGCCGAGTTCGCAAGCGAGCACTTCGCGGGGACAGCAAAAGCGCAGGGGCAGCGTGTCGGCGACCCCACGGCTGACCAGCAGAACCGAATTTCCGACCGAGAAGCGCAGTCCGTTCCAGCGGCTGAACCACGCACCGGGATAGAGTCGCGCACCCCGCTGCCACCACACGCATTGTCCGCCGTGCAGATGCCCCGCAAGCACGAGATCGTAGTGTGGCGCCGCGGCCTCGACGATGCTCGGGTGGTGCCCGACCAGCACGCGCACGCTGTTCGCATCAGCGGCACTGCGCGGTCTTATCGTGGCATGCAACTGCAAGCGCGCGCTTGCGCGTGCCAATTCGACGTCGGCCTCGTGTAGCCACTGACCGCCTCCCGCGCGCACAGCGTCGTGGACGGCTTCGGCACCAATCCATTCATCGTGGTTGCCGAGCACGGCGAACACCGGTGCCTCTGCGGCGAGCTGTCGCACCGTTCTCGAAAGCAGCTCCGCGCCCGCGCGTCGGTCCAGAAGATCGCCTCCGAGCAAGACAGCGTCGCACGGATTTAGGGCGACGGCATCGACTAGAGCGGCTCCGACGTGCTGCCGACGTGCCGAGAGGTGCAGGTCGCTGGCGTAGATCAGTCGCCACGTTTCCGCCGCGGCGGCGCAAGACGTGACTCGTTCGTGCCGCACGTGAAGCGGCGCACGAGACCCGAATTCAAAGCCTGCGATCATGCAGAGAGCAGGACGACGCGGCGCGCTTCTTCGTACCAGAGCACGACAGCCAAACAGCCAATGCACCACGAGCGCACGAATCCGCGCCCGAACAGACCACCGAAAAGCATGCCCGCGGCTATCAACGCTATGCGCGCCATTGCGCTGCCTGGTGGCAGCGTGCGCGCGACCAGCCGATGACTGACACGAAAGGGAGCCGCTTCGCCATCGAGCGCCAGAGGGAACACGAACACCAAGCGCACCTCGACGGCGTGGAACACGAGGATCGCCACCGGAACGGCCAGCATGGGCAGGCGCCAACACACGCATAGCGCGAGCAGCGCCAGCAAGCCGCAGAGCGTGTACTTCCAAAAGCCCAGCCAACCGAAACGCGCGCACCCCATCGGCGTGTTGCCGCGCACGACACCAAGGGCTACGCGCATCCAGGCAGCGCCAGCTGCGAAGCCGCCACAGGTAGCCGCGCGCGCGGCCGCTTGCAGGCCGCTTTGCGGCTCGTCGTAGAGCTTCGCAGCATCGATCCACAGTGCGCGTGCATCACGCATGGCCCAACTCCCGTTCCGCGCACCAAGCCAACCAGGCCAGGAATGCAAGGCCATTGCCGCCGACCAGCAGTCGATGCAGCAACGTCTCCAAGCGACTGCAGGCGCGGTGGAAGCGCAGCTCGTCGAACACGATCAGCGCCGTCATTCCCAGCGCGATGGCAACGATCGGGACCACCAGCGCGCAGAGCGGAAGGGGGCCGGAAGCCAACCCCAGCAGTGCGAACAAGGGCAGCCCTAGCAGGAGCGCTTGCAACTCGGCCCGCCGTTCGGCTGCCCCGATGCGCCGCCCGCCTGTGCGGTGAAATTGCCAATCGAGCAATCCGGCACAGGTTGCCGTCGTGCCTGCGAGCGCCATCACCCAGAAAGTCGCCGGCCAACTCGTCGGCGTGGCCAAGTCAGGCAGCAACCACTCGCGCGGTGCCAGCCACAGAAGTAAGGGCATGCCCAGCGCAGGCGCCAGCAAGGCAACGATGGACAGCATGGCGACATTCTACTTTATGCCGCAAAGCGCGCAAGAGCCAACGGCCTCCGAAGTGCCCGGCGAGGCGCGCAAGAACGAACACAGGCCGGCCGCATCGCTTGGATGCGCCGGCCTGCAGGGTGTCTGGCCCCGGTTGCCTGCGACTACTTCGTCTGGCCCGAAATTTCAGTATGGCTGAAACCGATGATGTTGTTGAGCATGCGAACACCAGCGAACATCCGCGCGCGCACGCTCCGCGTGCGCGCGAGGCGACGCATTGCCACGCGAGCAGAAGCCTGCCGCTAGAGCGCTGTCGG
>JAYUOR010000470.1:0-3361 GCA_043760765.1 Planctomycetota bacterium
GCGGTCTCCATGCCGCGATCGTGCAGCGCCTCGGCCAGGACCTTGATCGAAGACGGGATCGACTGCTCTTCGGTGGTCACGCTGACGCCGGTGAGCATCGAGATCATCGACGGCACGGTCCAGGACGCTTGGCTGTAGTTGTGTTCGTACAAAGTCCCGCGCGCCGCAATCCGGTCGATGTTCGGCGAGGTCGGACGCGGATAGCCATAACAGCCCAGCCGATCCGCGCGCAGCGTATCGACGACGAGCAGCAACACGTTCGTCGGCCGCGGCGTCTCGCGATGGCAGCCATCGAGGAAGACCGCCGGCAACAGAACGAGGCCGAGCAGGCGCAGTCGGCGCAGGGCGGAAAGAACCGTCATTTTGGGGGCATCGTAGCACCCACCCCACACGATTCCCGTGACAGGATCCATGCCTTGCGCGCGGGCTTGTTATGGTTTTCGCGCGGACCGCGGAACCCAACGCTCGACTCGACCTTCATGCTGCAACTCTTGCTACCCCTCCTGCTCGGCTGTGCGCAGGCGCAGACCCAGACCCCGCTGTACCCCGACATGCCGGCCGGCCGGCCGCCGCCCAGCGAAGTGCCTGACGCGAATGCGGCGAGCGCGACCGAAATGAAGCGCTACACGGAGCTGGTCGTCGGCACCAAGTCGCACTTCGAGATGCAGCCGATACCCGCCGGCAAATTCACGATGGGCACGGCGGAGGGTGAGATGAAGCGCAAGCCTTCCGAGGGGCCGCCCCACGAAGTCGAGCTGGCTGCGTTCTGGATCGGCCGCTGCGAAGTGAGTTGGGACGAATACACGCCGTTCCAGATGAAGCTCGACAAGCAATCGCGCGGCAAGCCAGGCGCCGAGGTTCATCCCCAGGATGCCTGGGCCGATGCGGTCAGCCGTCCGACGCCGCCCTACGTGCCGATGGATTTCGGCATGGGCACCGAGCACTTTCCCGCGATCTCGATGACGCAATTCGCGGCACGCCAGTACACGCAGTGGTTGTCGATGAAGACCGGGCGCTTCTATCGCCTGCCGACAGAGGCCGAGTGGGAGTACGCCGCTCGCGCGGGTACGACGACGACCTGGTGCTTCGGCAACGATCCCAAGCAACTCGGCGAATACGCCTGGTACATCGAGAACTCCGGCGAGACCTATCAGCCGGTCGGCAAGAAAAAGCCCAATCCGTGGGGCCTTTTCGACATGCACGGCAACGTGAGCGAATGGGTGCTCGACCAGTACGACGAGTCGTTCTACGCGAGTGTCGCCAAGCCCGCGCTTGCACCGCTCGACTGGCCCACGAAGTTGTATCCCTGCGTCGTACGCGGTGGCTCCTGGGACGACGACGCCGATCGCCTGCGCAGCGGAGCGCGGCGCGGCTCCCAGACCTCGTGGCAACAGCAGGATCCGCAGTTACCGAAAAGCATCTGGTACCTGACCGACGCAAAGTTCGTCGGCTTCCGCGTCATGCGCCCGCTGGTGGAGCCGAGCGAGGCCGAAAAATTGCGCTACTGGTCTGCGGACACCGATCAGGTCCGCGAGATCCAAGCGCGCCAGCGGACGGGCGCGCGCTGAGGGGCGCGCTCAGAGCCGAATCGAGGGCTCACCGCCCGCGCCCGGCTCGGACCACCGGCCAGTCCGAAGACAGGCCCTGGTTTGAAAGAACGGCGACGCAAAGTACGCCGACTCGAAACCGCCTCCGGGAGTGGTTCTCGGGCCTGGATTCGGCGGCGAAGGGCCGAGAGATCCCCGCGAAACCGGCGGGAAAGCTCTGCAGACAGCGTGTCTGCCTATCCCCGGAGGTAGTGGAACCAGCTCACGCGAAAGGGAGACGAGCCGAGCGCAGGAAGCAGTAGCGAGGGCACGCACGTGGGAATCAACTGGCGCTTGGCCTTCGCCTGCTCACCTGCGGTCGAACGGTCACTTCAAGACGGACAGACTTGCACCGAAGTTGATGTGAAAGACCTGGCCGTCCAGGGAGAGTGCTGGGACAGACTTGATGCCGAGCTTCTCCGCCTCCGAAACGCGGCCCTTGGCCGTACCGAGGTGAACAACCTCGACTTCGAAGCGGTTCCGATCCAGTGCGGCGAGCACCGACTGTTCGGCGCTGACGCACACGGGGCATCCGGCGTGGTAGAAAACGGCCTTCTTCTTCATTGTTATCCTGCCTCTTGGGTTCTTGGGGGTCGAACGGTTTGTGATGGCCTCGCGCACCACCGACGCAGAAGGATGCCTCCCCCGCGCGAACCGGCCAAGAAGGCACCTTCTGGTAAGGTAGGTACACGATGGCCCAGGATGATCCGCCGGCTCATGCGACACTTGCGACGGACGATGCTCGGGCCATTCCTGTGGCCTCGATGGTCGAGAGCATCGTCGGATGCAAGTGGTCCGTCGGACTGCTCAGGCTGCTCGGCGAGGGGTGCACTCGGCCCAGCGCCCTGCTTCGGGCATCCACGGGCTTGTCCGCAAAGGTCATGAACGAGCGGCTGCGCAAGATGCTCCGCTTCGGCATCGTGCGCCGCACGGTATTCGGCGAGAAGCCGCCCGTCGAAGTCGAGTACGTGCTCACTCCCTACGGTCGCCGCTTCATGGGGATCATCGACGAAGTCCGCCGGTTGCAGGAGGCCGTTGACAGCGGGCGCATCACAAAGCGTGCAGCGGTAACGAAGCCTGTGCCCCCGCGCGGTCGTCCAACCGAGCGGCAACGCTGACGGTCGCTTGCCGCGCCCGCCGACTTGGGGCGAGGAGCAGGGCCGACGAAGGGGCGAGACCGAGGAAGGAGCGCTGCGCGAAGTTCGCGGCATCCGCGGCCTCGCAAAACAACGCCACCCATCCCCGATCTATCGGGGGTGAATGGTGGAATGGTGACGCAAAGTATGCCGACTTGGAACCTCCTCCGGGAGTGGCTCCTGGGCCTGGATTCGGTGGCGAAGGGCGGCGAGATCCCCGCGAAACCGCCGGGAAAGCGCCGCAGACAGCGTGTCTGCCTATCCCCAGAGGTAGTGGAACCACCCCCCGCGAAAGGGGAACGAGCCTAGCGAAGGAAGAGGAAGCGACGGGGAGCACGAGCGAAGCCACAGGCGTAGCCTTTCACCATGCAGTCCCCACCGCAAGCGATCGAGACGCTCGATCTCGTCAACACCGCGCTCGCGCTCGTCGGCGCTGTCGCGGCCTTCATCGCACTCGCTCACAGTCGTGCGCGAACAAGAAGTCGGACAAGTCCACCGAGGTGAGCCAGGAAGCGAACGGGATCTCTCGCGACGCGGACCGCATCGCCGAGCACGCGCTCAAGATGCAGGAGGACGAGGGTCGCGTTCGCCTCGTCGTCGAGCCGCGCATGATGATGGTGATCGGCGACGGCGAAGACG
>JAYUOR010000471.1:0-8738 GCA_043760765.1 Planctomycetota bacterium
ACTGTGGACGAATTCACCTGACTCCGTACGTCCAGTGAATGGCCTGTCGAGGAGAGCGCTTCCTCGCCGCGACCGACAACGATTTTAGTCGCTCGACACCAGCGAGATCTTGCGCATCGGCCGCACGCCGAACGAGCGGTCGCAGAAAGCAGCGCTGAGTTCCATGCGCGCCCCCGACCGAAGTCCACCTGGATCGGCACCGCAATTTCCGCCGCGTGCGGTTCGAAGTCGGGATTCCGGAGCTTGCATCAACCCGTCGCCGTCGCGCAGTGGAAATCGAAAAGACGTCCAGAATGGTTCGAGCGTCCATTCACTGACATTGCCGTGCATTTCGTGCAAGCCCCACGGGTTTTGGGGGAACGTGCCGATCGGGCAGTTGATGTGCCAACCGTCGAACGGCAAGGGCGAAGTACCTCCGTGGGCCGCGTTGACCTTACCGACGAGGTCCGCATAGCTGGTCCCGAACGACCAAGGTGTCGTGGTTCCTGCGCGGCATCCGTACTCCCACTGTGCCTCGGTCGGCAAGGCAAAACCGAATCGACCGAGAGCTTGCTTGCACTGCTGCCAATTGACTTGCTCCACGGGTGACGACCACGTGACTGTGATCACTCCGCCGTCGGGCGGCAATGACTCGGGGCCGAGGGCCCAAAAGGTCCCGACGCGGTAGTAGCTTGGATTCTCGCCGGTCATGCGGAACCATTGGGCCTGCGTGAGTTCGTGTTTCGCAAGGAAGAATGCATCCAGGCGGACTGTCGCCTTGACCTGTGGGACCGGAATGCTCGAGTCGTTGCCGAGCTCGATCTCACCCGGAGGCAGCAACACGAAGACGACGCCGTGTTCAGAACTCAAGCGTAGATCGCCCGCGGCGTCGCGTTCGGGAATTTCACCCGTTGCGACGTCGACGAATTCCCACAAGCCACTTTTTGGATCGCGACCGAGCGGGGCGAGTCCGAACTGCGCAGTAAGCCGCAAGCCGCCGTAGGCCGGGCATTCCTTCACGTTCGCGATCGATGCAACGGCCGCGCGCCAAGCGGCTTGGGGGGCCTTCAGCGAACGTGCCGCGATCTTTGAAACGGAATCGATCCGCGCTTGCATGCGCACGACTCCTCCGTCGGCGGGATCGGCGAGCTCCAGGGCATCGAACAGAGTGTTCCACAGTTCGGTGCAGCGCTTGCCCGCGGGCCCATCTGCAAATTGCCAGCCGCCTTCCTCGTCGACGATCGATTGAAGGCGCGCAATGGTGTGCTCGCGCCGGCGCTGTTCCCCCCGCACGAACTCGAGGCCCTGTTCCAGACCCGGTCCAGCAGCGTGGGCACGAATGTCCTCGAAGTCCTGCTGGAGACCCCCGATCTCTGCATGCAGACCGGCCATTCGCTCGATCAGCGGTTGCGTGAGCGCTGGAGTCGTGCCATCGCCGCGCTGCGCCAGCCCACTTCTCGAACGCAGCTTGTCCAGCTGAGCGCGGTAGTAGGGGATGCGCGAGACCAAGTCGCTCGACTCCTCGAGCCAGGCCAGCATCGCCGGCAGATTGCGCGGTTCTGCCGGCCAAAGTTCCTGTTCGCGTTCGCGCAGGGCTGCGGACGCGCGCGCATCGGACTGCTCGCGCGCCTCGCGGGCTCGAACGTGTTCGGATGCAATCAGCAGAGATGCACCGAAAGCGGCGACGAGCAGCAGTACGCAAAGCGTCGAGGCCAGCGCACGGTTTCGCTTCACCCATTTGCGCAGCTGTGCCCACGCTCCGTGCGCGTGCGCGGCGACGACACGGCCCTCCATGAAAGCGCGCAAGTCTTCCGCAAGCGCCGTGGCGCTGGGGTAGCGTCGATCGAGGTCGCGAGCCATGGCCTTGCGCGCGATCGCGATCAGTTCGCTGCTGGCGTTGGGCGCGAGGCGCCCGAGATCCGTCGGTGGGCCGGCGCGCACAGCGCTGAGAATCTCGGCGGTCTTTCGGCTCGGAACGATGTCGTCGTAGGGCGCGCGGCCGGCGAGCAACTCGTAGAGCATCGCACCGATCGCATACACGTCCGTGCCCGCGTCGATCGTCCCCGCGAGGCCGCGCGCCTGCTCCGGTGAAATGTAGGAAGGCGTGCCGAGAACGTCGCCGGTCAGGGTCAGCCCGGCGTCTTCAGGTTCGCCGCTTTCATCGTCGCTTCCGGACTCGTGCGCGCGCGCCAGCCCCCAGTCGACGACATAGACCTGTCCAAACGTGCCGACCATCACGTTCGCAGGCTTGAGGTCGCGGTGCAGCACACCGCGTTGATGCGCGTAAGCCAGTGCGTCGCAGACCTTGAGCAGCACTTCCAAGACGCGCTCGCGACTCCAGTTTCGCTCGCCAGCCGTGCAGCGCGCGATCACCTCGGAGAGCGGCAAGCCCTCGATGCGCGGCATCGTGAAGTACACACGTCCATGCTCGTCCAGGCCGAGCTCGTGCACCGGCACGATCGAAGGATGCTCGAGCTTGCCGAGCACTTCGGCCTCGTCGATCAGACGCCGCAGGCCCTGTCGATTTTCGCCGCGACCGTCCTTGGACTCGTACTCGGCGCGCAGCATCTTCATCGCCAATTCGCGCCCCAGGGCGCGATCGACAACGCGCAATACGATGCCTGCGCCGCCGCGGCCGAGCACGCCGTCGATCCGATAGCGGCTGCGCGAATTTTGGACCGCGCGCAAGGCAGCAACCGCTGCCGTGGCGGCGTCAGGCGGTTGCTTCCCGGTGGCTGTGCCGACCTCGTTCAGGTGCACCACGGTCGAGTCTTTCGACGCCAACGGGTTCGCGTCATGCAGGCGGCGCAACTCGTGTTCGTATTGCGGCCATTGGCGGAGCAGTTCATCGAAGCCACGCCCTCTGCCGTTGTCGTGCCGCTCGCACCACAGGCAGTACAGATCCATTGCCAGCGCGGCAGCTCCTTCCCTTTCCGCCTTCGACATTGCTCAGGTCCGACTATACCCGAAGGCGCGAACCCCGCGGCAGCCGCGGCCTGCAGGTCAGCGCCGCGGATCGCCCAGCAACGATAGACCCCAGGCAGGTCCGTGGGGAACCTGTCCCGGGGCCCGTCGTCCAACGCGCGATTGCGCGCGCGCTAGCTATGCGTGCTTTCAGTGCACGCGCGACTTGATCTCGTAGCAGAGAATCTCGTCCGGCGTCGTGATCGTGCCCAGGCCGAAAACTTCGACTTCGAGCGTTTCGCCGATGCTCAGGCCGTTGAAGAGCGCGAAGAATCCGACTTCGTTCGAAGCATCGTCGAGGAACCTGCAGGCCGGATCGAAGTTCACCGAAACACTTCCGAAGTTCACGCTGTTGCCGAACGGATCCTGCAAGTCGGTCATGCCCGCGTTGAACGAATGCAGGCCGCTGAAGACCGCGGTCACATCGCCCTTGAAGCGGCCGGCGTGGATCTTGGTGCGCGTCGCGGTGATCGTAGGCCCGTTCGGGGGGCCGCTGATCGCGCCGTGGACTTCGAGCTTGAGACCGGCCTGCAACTGAGTGTTGGAGATCGTCGGTTGCGTGTGCGTGTCGAGGAACAACGTGCTTCCGGTCAAATCGACCGTGACGTCCGTCCCGCTGCTGTTGACCTGGCCGGAGAGAATAGCGGGTTCGTCGGATTCGAGGTGGATCGTGATCGTGTTCGGCAGGCCGGCGACGCTGACGATGTTGCCCTCGAACTCGGGTTGATCGTCGATCTCGATCTGCGAAGCGGGGAACGGCGCGTTGACGAAGGTGGGGAACTTGACCTTGACGCGTTGACCGTCGGCGAGGCTCGCCGCGGTGGTCGGCGTGTGTTCGTCGAGCACGATGCCGGTCTGGTTCGTGTACGAAATTGCGATCGAAGCTGCGCCATTGATGACCGGCGTCGCGATCGCCGAACCCTTTTCGATTTCTATGATCTCGAGGTCGAACGTGTTGGCAAGCGTGTTGAGATTGGCGATGCGGCCGTCGATCTTGACCACGTTCGAAGCAGCTCCGCCGTTGTCCTCGATCTCGACGCGCGTTGCGGTGATGCTTCCGCCGACCAGGCTGCCGTGGATTTCGAGCAAAGTGGTCGAAGGAACAAGGGCGTTGAAGAAGTTCGCGCTGTTCGCGAACAGGGTTCCGTCATCGTTGACCAGCAGCGTCGATCCGTTGATGTTCACGGTCACGCGGCCGAGCGGCAGCGAAAGATCGCCGTCGGAGAAGGCATCGACGAAGACCTGATTGTTGCCGGCATCCGTGGAGCGCACCACGCCCTTGACGTCGTCGATGACCGACGAACTGCCCGCACCGACGCCGAGCGCCGCCGTGCCGGCCGGATCGAACAGGATCGGCGGCGTCGCGGCCGAGCCGCTGAGCGACAACGACAAGTCGATGTCGAGCACGATCTGGTGGTAGGAGCCCGAAGTGATCGCGACCGGCGTCGCGAAGGGCAGTTCGAAACTCGAGCTCACCTGCGTGACCGCGACCGCAGCGCCCGCGCGATCGAGAGCCGTCGACGAAGCGGGAGCGAGCGTCAGCGCGATGCCGCGGAAAGTGCCCTCGGGCAGGTCCTCGCGCGAAACCCAACGCGGCGAAGCGCCGGCGCCGATCAGATCGATCGGCACGGGTGCGACCATGAGGTTGGAACCGACGATGCCCGTGTTCGTGACCATCGCAATGCTGCTGATGGTCGTGCGGAAAGCCAGCAGCTCGTCCACCGTGGCGTCCGTGATCAACAGGTCGGTCGAAACGCTGGCCACTCCGCCTGCGCCGCCGCCGCCGCCTCCACCGCCGCCGCATCCGGCGAGGAAAAGAGCACCAAGGAAGAAACCGGTGAAGCTGCGAGTGAGGGTGTTGAACGACATGGAAGTAGCCCGATCGGGCGCTGATGCCACCAGGACTTGGGGATGACTTGCTGCTCGATGCAACCGGTGTGCCATCCGCACAGAACGTAACTCTCCGCCTGCTAGAGCCTCAAGTCAGTGCAAGTGCGCAGTCCAACGGTCCGTTCAGGCCGACCGTGTCCAGGAAATAGAAGTCGTCGACTGCGGCGTCGAATCCTCAGTCGTCGTCGACGATGATCGAAATGTCCGTCTGACCCGTGGAGGCTTGGGTTCTTGCAAAAGCCCCGTGGCGATCGCGCACCGAAAGAGAGAAGGCCTTGGCGTCGGCCCAGCCCCGGAGCTCGAATCGTCCGTCGGGTCCGGAAGTCGCCTCCAAGGCCAGAACGGTCACAGGGCTGGAGCGCGGCAGTGCATCGACTTCGACCACGCGCAACGGGAGCTCGAATCCGCGACTGTCGACCACCCGTCCGCTGCACAGGACGGAAGCAGGTTCGAGCAGCCAGGTTCCTAGGTCGTTCACTCCGCCGTGCACGGTAGCTTTGAACAAACCACCAAGGTCTCCGCCCGATACGGATCGCACCTGAATGGCGAAGCGCGCGGCGCATTGACCTTCCGGCAATGCTCCGAGCGCAAAGCTGATCGTCTCACTTGCGCGAAGCGCGCCGTTGCAGTCGCCCTCTAGAGCTCGGACCGGACTGCAAGTGCACGCAATACCGACTTGCCACGCCGCCGGCCCTATGGCCTGTTGGCCGCCGCGCAATAACTTGACGCGCACGATCGAGATCTTCGGATCGATGGACAGGTCGAAGCGTTGATCGTGCGCGACGCTTGGCATCGTGAATTCGACGACCGGCTGTGCGCCCGCCCCGTTCAGTTCCGCCCGCAGCGAGAGCTTCATGCCCAACTCCACCCGCGGAATCGCAACCGTTCCCGCGCGGATCGGCAGCTTGACCCACTGCGCCATGCTCTTCGGGCGCCCGTTCCAGTCGAGCGCAAGCTCACCGTCGATTGCGCACACCTTGCCCAAAGAATCGACGATGCGCACGAGCAGACGCTCGGAGTCCGGGACCAGCAACTCCGCCATCGGCGCGTAGCCCGCGCGCGCCCAGGCTTCGACGGGTCGACTGAAGACGCCGTGCACGGTCACGAAGCGCGCCGGCTCGTCGTTCGTGCGCGAGCTGAACGGGCCAAGCCGCGCGAGGCCCTGCGCGTCGCTCTTCGCACCGATCGGAAAACCCATCAGACCTTCGTCGCGAAGCGCGACGGCCACGCCGCTCAGCGGCTTGCGATCGCTCGCGGAAAGCACGCGTGCTTCGAGGAACTCCGATGGTTGCAGTGCAAGTTCGAATTCCCCATATGTCGCCTGCGTCGGATCCAAGGTGGCGCCGCCGAAGCGCGACGGCGCCATCGCGACGACCCAGAACGGGGCATTGGCCTGTGGAATCTCGGCCATCCCGAGTTCATTCGTCGTGCGCTGCAGACCGTAGCGCTCGTAGAACTCCGCAAGCGCGAAAAACACGCTCGGATCGTCGATCAGGAGCACTTGCGCGATGCGCCGCGGCGAGAAGAAGTACACGCTCGCGCCAGCGACGGGCTCGCGTGTCGCGTCGTCGATCACGAACAGGCTCCAATGTGGCCCGCCCTCGAGCTCGGCCGCGGTCGAAACTCCGTCGGGCGACGTGCGACCCGCGGTCTGGATCGTCGCCGGCTTTGGAATTCCCTCGACCATTTGGCGCTCAGTATCCGTCGTCGCTTCGTCGCGGGCGAGTTCCCTCGATCCCGGCGCACGTCGAGCCGTGAAATCGCTCGACAGCCAGAAAGCCATGAAACACGCGCAGAACCCGGCGACGAAAATCAGGAGCCTGGTCGTACTGCGCATTGCGAATTCAATCTACCCCGCTCGATTCACAAGTAGCTCAACCACACCGACTTGTTGCGGCGCTTGAGCGCTGCGAACGCGGCGCAGAGTGGATAAAGCAGGATCAGGCCGATGGCCCAGCCGAGATACACGCCGGGAAGTCCGAAGCCCGTGTCTTGCGGCACGAAGCGGCCGTAGATCCAGCGCATGCTCAACCCTAGGACCGCAAGCACCGGCCATTGCAAGACGTAGAAGAAAAGCGGCACGCGCCCGAACGTGAGGATCGGCCTCGACAGCTTCCCGAACGAGCGGCCGTCGAGCGCGGCGAGCAGCAGCAGCGAAATTCCGAGCGTCGCCGCGAGGTACAACAGCGAAGGCGGATACTTTTCGACGTTGAAGAACGAAAGCGCCGTGCGCCAGGGCGCCAGTGCCTCGCCTTGGATTCCGACGGGCGCCTTCCACGGATGCAAATCGCCGTACAGGTTGCTCCAGCGCAACGCGAAGAACCCCGCGATCAGCACGACGCCGATCGACGAGAGCACACGCCGTCGCCGCGCCGCATCGAACGCGAAGAGCGTCCCGGCGACAAAGCCCAGCGCCATCACGCCCATCCACGGAATCAACGGATACATGACCCACACCACGGGCCCGTGTTCGCCAAACTGGATTTCGGTCTGCTGGTGGAGCAAGGCCCACACGCCCGCGCCCAGCGTGCGCGCCGGCGGCTCGATCTGAATCGAGTCGAGGCTGTTGTGCAGCAGAACCTGCGCCGCACCGAACAGCGCAACGAACCACAGCGGCGTGCGCACGAGCACGGCGAGCACGACCATCGAACAACCCAGCGCCCAGATGACTTGCAGGAGCCCGAGGGTTGCCGCGAAGTCGAGATCGAAGAACATCAACGGACGCAGCACGAAGAGTTCCACCAGGACCAGGAACAAGCCGCGCGTCAAAAGGAATCGCGACAGATCGCGCGGCGTCAACCCGCGCTGCAACTGAAGCTGCGCGGACACACCGGCCAGGAATACGAACGTTGGCGCGCAAAGGTGCGTGACCCAGCGGGTCAGATACAGCGCAACCGTCGTATTCGCCGGATCGAGGGGGTCGCTGCCCATTCCATCGCCGTACAAAAAATCGCGCGCGTGGTCGAGCAGCATCACGATCATGACCATGCCGCGCAGCCAATCGATCGAATCGATGCGCGCGCGGGCAGGCGCCGTGCTTTCCTTCGAGATCATTCCTTCCTCACTCCGAACTTGTACCGCCGATCCGCTTGCGCAACAACGCGGAGTATCCTGCGCATGAATGCGGCCGAGTCTTCGATAGCAAACTCGCCGAACCTTCAGCGGCCGCCGCGCAGCCCGCTAGGATGGGGCCTACCAATGGGCATCACGGCGGTTTCGCTATGGACCAGAATCGCATTCGCGCTTCTGACGCTGGCCTCGAGCAGTTGCGACTCGGGCAAGAGCGCGGACAGAAATTCCGCCGGCGCGAACGATACGAAGAGCGGGCAACGCCTTCCGAACATCGTCCTGATCATCAGCGACGACCTTGGCGTCGGCGAGCTCGGCTGCTACGGACAGAAGATCATCCAGACGCCGAACATCGACGCGCTGGCCGCGCGCGGCGTGCGCTTTGTCGAAGCCTACTCAGGCTCGTGCGTTTGCGCGCCATCACGTTGCTCGCTGCTAACCGGATTCCATACCGGCCATTCGGCGATTCGCGACAACAAGGAACTGACTCCGGTCGGACAGCAACCGTTGCCGCCGGAGAGTGTGACGATCGCGACGTTGCTCAAGCAGCGCGGTTACGCAACCGCGCTGATCGGAAAGTGGGGGCTCGGTCCCCCCGGCAGCAGCGGCGATCCGGCGAAACATGGTTTCGACCTCTTCTTCGGCTACCTGTGTCAGCGACACGCGCAAAATCACTTCCCGAGTTTCCTGTACCGCAACAGTGAGATCGTCAAGCTCATTGGCAATCAAGATCATCCGACGCGCGGCGAGACGAGTGGCGGTATCTACGCACCCGATTTGTTTCGCGACGAGGCAGAGAAGTTCATCTCCGACAACAAGGCAAACCCGTTTTTCCT
>JAYUOR010000472.1:0-3348 GCA_043760765.1 Planctomycetota bacterium
CCGCCCCGATGCTCAGTCTGTGCCGTTGGATCCCGCGCGAACCGCGGCCAGAGCCCGATCGGACCGTTCGAACGCAAGCCGCGACCTTCAGCCCATTGCGTTCTCGCGACGGCTTCGTGCTGCTCATACTCCTGGCGCTGGTCCTGCGTTCGGCGGTCTGGGATGTCGTCCAATCGATGCGCGATGGAGAGACGGAAGCGCTCTTCGCAATTGCCGGCTCCGCGGCACTGGGCAAGCTTCTCGGCGGCATCTTCATCGAGCGTTGGAGGAGCGTACGCGTGCTCGCGATCGTGCTCGTGATCGCCTGCGCGCTGCTCGACCTGGGTGGACGCGGACTGCTGACTTCGTGTGCGGGAGTCATGCTCCTGCAATCGACGATCCCGGCCGCGGTCGTCCTGTTGAACCGTTCGTTCGGCATCTCTGCGCCGAGCGCTGTTGCCTGGGGACTTGGAATCACGGTCGCGATCGGCGGACTCGTTTCGTTTGCGGGTGTCCCGACCCTCGTGGTGCGAGCGCTGCCACTATTGGCGCTCGTTCTCGTGTGGCGCGACGGGCTTCGAAGTCCGTCGCACGGCGCGCGCTTGAGTAGTTCTGTCCTGGAAAGCTGACCTGGCGGCGAGGGCATACGTGCCGTTGCGTCGCAGGGGACGATCGGAAAGCTCGCGGCTAAAGCAGTAGAATTCGGACATGCCGAAACAAGGATCCCATGGGCCGGGAAACGCCTTCGCGGTGCCGGCGAATCCGCTCGAACGTTTTTGCGACGTTTACACCGCGCTGCTCGCCGATCGGCCCTGGTGGCAGGGCAAGACGATGCTGCGCTTCTGTGCATTGTCGTTGACAACTCTTCCCGGCGAACCGCGCGAGATCGCGGCGCGGCTCGATGCCTTGACCGAAGAACTGCGCACGAGCCGGCCTTGGTACAGGCGCTCGTCGGTGGGCACGATGCTCGCGGCCTTGCTCATGCGCCACGGCGATGGCGCGAGCGATTTCCTGGCCGAGATCGAACGCGCGCGCCCGCTCTTTCGCGAGCACTGGCGCTTTTCCGGTTCGACCTACGAAGCGCTGGCGATCCAGGTGCTGCGTCAGGCTTCCCCTGATCGTCACGTCAGTGCGACGCAGGTTGCCCGAATGGCGACGATTTTCGAGGAGCTGAAGAAGGACCATTCGATCTTGACTTCGCGCGAGGATTGGCCGGCCTGTGCATTGCTCGCGAACTCCCCCGCCACACCGTCAGCGATCCGTGCGCGAATCGAGCTGCTCTTTCAGGGGCTGCATCAGAGCGGATTCACGCGCGGCGACCCGCTGCAGACGGCAGCGGGACTCCTGTACTTCCACCACGACGAACCCGGTCTGCTCTGCGCGCGTTTCAGAGAGCTCTACCTAGCGTTCCAGGCTTCGGGCCTGTGGATGGGCAGCGAGGATTACGACGAGATCGCGCTGTTGTGCTTCGCTGCGCAAACTCCGGCCGAAGTCCTCGGCACGGTGCAACGCCATCGCCAGTCGATCCAGGCGCTGCGGCCGGCTCCGGAGCAGCAGGCCAGCTTCACGTTGGCCTGCGGGACCGCTTTGCTCGAGCTCGTGCGCGAATCAGCCAAGGCCGAGTTATTGGGCGAGGCCCAACTTCTGAGCAACATCCATACGATCCTCGCGGCCCAACAGGCCGCGGCCGCCGCTGCGGCTTCGGCGAGTTGAGGCTCATTCCTTCGACGCCTCCGCTTGGAACGTGCGGCCCCAGGATACGGTACCAGGTTCGACTTCGGCGCCTCATCCCCCCACACGGCTTCGCGCTCCGCCATCCGAAAAAAAATCGTCGATCGCGTGCCACCATCGCCGCCGCCGAGAGTCGTACTGCCGAGGCATTCCTATGGCTCGATCTCCCCGCTGCGACGGACCTGGCATCTGGCACCACGTGATGAATCGCGGAATCGCGAAGCGCACGGTGTTCGAAGATGCGCGCGACGTGCGCTTCTTTCTCTCACGACTGGCTCGGGCCGTTCGAGCTGGGTGGATCGAAGTGCATTGCTTCTGCGTCATGACAACGCATTTCCACCTGCTGGTGCGCAGCCCTGGTGGAGAGCTCTCGCGAGCGATGTGCCGAGTGCTAGACGACTATGTCAGATGGTTCAATCGCGGCAGAATGCGAGATGGTCCGCTGTTCCGCGGCAGGTTTCGGTCGCGGCCGGTGGAATCGCATGAGTATCGCTGTCGGCTGGTCCACTACATCGACGCCAATCCGACCCTTGCGGGGATGGCCGTGGCACCTGGCTTGTATCCTCATGGAAGCGCCCGCTGGTACGCGCGCAATCGCGGGCCCATCTGGCTCGACCGGAGCTGGATTGAGGCGGTGACGCGCGAAGACACCCTCGGCGTCGACTACGACCCGCGGCGGTACTTGGAACTCTTCGCGGGTCCACTCAGCCCCGCGCTCGTGCGAGTCATCGAGCGCCGCATTGAGACCGGCGTCCGGGGCCCGGATCCACTCGACGACCTGATTGACGCCGCACCGGAGCAGGTCCTTGACTGGATGCGCAGGAAGGCAGCGCTTGCCGACGGCACAAACCTCGATCTGCCCGTATGTGATGCACACGACGTCCGCGGACTGATCGCCGAGCGGCGCGTGGAACGATCAGAGTGGCGGCTCACGCTGAGGCATCACAGCTTTGATGCCTGGCAGCTACTGGAAGTCGCCCTGCTGCGTGGACTGTGCGGCTTGGCCTGGACGGAGATCGGAAGTCAGGTCGAAATCTCCGACCGGGTGGCCATGCGAGGACAGCGGGAGCACGAGCGATTGTTGAATCTGGACGCCGAGTGCGCCGACGCTGCCAGTCGCCTCGCGTCGGAGGCAATCGCGCGTTGCTACGGCTCGCGCCGGCGAAGCAGTCCGTCAAACTCGTATTGCAGTTGATCTGTCTAGTCCTGAAACAAGCTCTTGCGGTGCGTTGATCTGCCAACAAAAACTCGAAATGCCCTGGTTTTCCGCGTAGAACGAGGTTGTTCAAGCCCGACGTCCACGCATCACCAAGGTCATTTCGAGTGAAGGTCCAAGATAGAGATCGGCTGTCCGAACGCAAGGCCCGGATCGATGCACGCCTGGATCCGGAGTGGCAGGAGGAGATGGAGCGCCCGATGCTGGCGGGTGCGAACACGCGTTACGATGTCGCGGCGCGGGTACAGGCGATCCCGTGCGGCGGCATTGGCCTGGTGCACGAGTTCGTGCGCACGCTGGGGCTTGCCGACGCGATCGACCGCAACCTTCACGTTTTCAAGCGCCACTTTCCCTACCACGAGTCGGATCACGTCCTGAACCTCGCCTACAACGTTATGGCGGGCGGGACGTGCATCGAAGAC
>JAYUOR010000473.1:0-8700 GCA_043760765.1 Planctomycetota bacterium
GGGTGCTGCACTACGCGCAAAGTTTCACTTCGCCCGCCAAGGCCGCGCTCGCCGTGGGCAACATCAAGCGTGCGGTGCAGGGCGGTGCCGATCTGCCGCTCGACGCCGGCCTGAGCCTGGAGCGCGAACTGCAGGCCAAATTGTTTGCTTCCGAGGACGCGCGCGAAGGCATCTCTGCGTTCGTCGAAAAGCGCAAACCCAGCTTCCGCGGCCGCTGATGCAAGTCGTTCGAATTCACGCCCACGGCGGGCCCGAGGTCCTGAAGGTCGAGCAGGGCCCCGAGCCGAAGCCCGCACCGGGTGAAGTGCTCGTGCGCATGCTGGCCGTGTCCGTCAATCACCTCGACCTTTTCGTGCGCGCCGGCATGCCCGGCGTGAAGTTGCCGCTGCCGCTGATCCCCGGCTGCGATGGCACGGGCGAAATCGTGGGCTTGGGCGCGGGAGTCACTGAGTTTTCCCTGGGCTCGCGCGTGGTGATCGAACCCGGCCTGAGTCCGGGCACTTCGGCCCACGACCTCGCGGGCAACGATCACCTTTCCGACGACTATCAGATTCGCGGCGAACATTGCGACGGACTCGATCGCGAACTCGTGGCTCTGCCCGCGCGCATGGTCCTGCCCTTGCCCGACAAGGTCGATCCCGTGATCGGCGCGGCCGCAGCGCTGGTCTATCTGACGGCCTGGGGCATGCTCGTGACGCGCGCAAAACTCGTGCGCGGCGAAAGCGTGCTCGTGATCGGTGGCACGAGCGGCGTCGGCATGGCCTCGATCCAGATCGCCAAGGACATCGGCGCGCGCGTCTTCACGACAGCGAGCAGCGAAGCCAAGCGCAAACTCGCGCTGGAACTAGGCGCCGATGCGGCGCTCGATCCGGCGAAGGATGGCTGGGAGCGCGAACTCAAGGGACTGAACGGCGGCCGCGGTGTCGACGTCGTCGTCGAACACGTGGGGCCGGCCACCTGGGACGCCTCGATGCGCTCGCTGGCTCGCAACGGTCGATTGGTCACCTGCGGCGGCACGACCGGCGCGAGGGTCCAGATCACGCTGCCGCATCTGTTCATGAAAAACCTCGCGGTGCTGGGCTCGACTATGGGACCGCGCACGTCACTGCCGCTGATCTACGCGAAGATCGCCGCAGGCGTGTACCGGCCCGTGGTCGATCGCGTGCTGCCATTGAGCGAGATCCAAAGCGCGCACGAGTTGCTCGACTCGCGAAAGATCGCAGGCAAGATCGTGCTGATTCCAGGACGTTAGACCAAGGATTTCCAGACAACGTGATCGAAGCGAACAACATCCAACTGGCCTGTGTGCTCGGCGCGGGCACCATGGGACACGGCATCGCGCACTCGCTCGCCGCCGCCGGCATCAAGACGCGGATCTACGACATCGACGAGAAGGCGACATCCAAGGGACTCGCCGCGATTCGCGCGAACCTCGAGAAGGGTGTCTCGCTCGGCAAGCTCACGGCACAGGCGCGCGACGGCGCGCTCGCGCTACTGTCGGCGAGCAGCGATTTCGATGCGGCGGTCGGCGGAGTCGACGTCGTGATCGAAGCCGTGTCCGAGCGACTCGAGCTGAAGTGCTTCCTGTTCGGGCGCATGTCGCAGGCGCTTGGCCCGGAGGTTCTGCTGGCGTCGAACACCTCCGCGCTGCCGATCACCAGGATCGCGGAAGGCAGCGTGCACCCCGAACGCGTGGTCGGAATGCACTTCTTCAATCCGGTGCATTTGATGAAGCTGATCGAGGTCGTGCGCGCGGGCCAAAGCTCCGACGCCGCGGTCAAGAGCGCGCTCGAACTGGGGATTCGCATGGGCAAAGACCCGATCGAAGTCCGCGACACGCCGGGCTTTGCCTCATCGCGCCTGGGCCTGTGCATCGGCTTGGAAGCCATGCGCATGTTCGAATCCGGTGTGGCCAGTGCCGAGGACATCGACAAGGCCATGGTGCTGGGCTATGCCTTCCCCATGGGCCCGCTCAAGTTGACCGACCTGGTTGGACTCGACGTGCGCCTTGGCATCGCCGAACATCTGGCGAAGGAACTCGGGGCCCGCTTCGAGCCGCCGAAATTGCTGCGCGACATGGTCGCCGCGGGCAAGCTCGGCAAGAAAAGCGGCCAGGGTTTCTACACCTGGCCGAAGTGAATGAAACGAATGGGCGCGAAGCTAGCGCGTAGTGCGCGACCATTCCTGACGCGCGAAACTGGAAGGAAAAAATGAGCGACGTTGGTTGGGGCAGCGATCATCTGGAACCGCCGAAAAAGCGCGTCATCCCCTTGTGGGTCATGGGCTGCGCCGGCGGCTGCATGTTCGCGATCGGAGCCGCGGCGGTTGCCACGTACTTCGGCGGCACGATGCTCAAAGAATGGTGGGAAGTGCAATCCAAGCCGGAAGTGCAGTGGCCAGAACTCGCCACGGTTCTGCCTTTCGACGAACAGCCCGCGGGGTTCACGATCGCGCGCTGGCCGCTGATGGACCTTTGGCAACTCGAGGATCGCGATCAAGACTTGCTGGTCTACGTGCTCGGCGCGCCGGAGGGCCGAAGCGGCAAGCCCTGGGGCGAGTGGCTGTCGTCGCCCAAGCAGTCGGTGATGTTCAAACTGCAGGATGGCGAGTTCGACACCGAGGAAGGCCACCTGATGCTGCAGGGCCGCGAACTGCGCAGCGTTCGATTCACGCGCACGAACCTGCCCGAATCCCCCGCGATTCCCGCGCCGCCCGATCCCCTGGAAAACTCGCAGGCACCGACTCCGCCGGACGAGCCGCTGCCGGTCGAGCCCGACGAGGATCTCCCTCCCGCGTTCGCGCGCTTCAAGCAGATCCGCGGTGACGGAATCGCTCTCGATGTGACTGCGGAGAGTTCGCACCGCCGCGTACTGGTCTGGCTGGTGCGCGGCACGCAGGGCACGACGGTCAGCGACGAAGAAGCCAAGACGATTCTGGCGCCGTTCAAGATCGGCCCGACGCGCTGATGGCTGGCAACGACAGGGAGCCTGTCGCGCGCGAGCGCCCCGGATACGTGCTGGGCATCGCGCTCTGCATCCTCGTGCTGGGCTCGGTCGTAGCATGGATCTGCCTGCCCAAGGGCGAAGCGCGCGACGGTGCGAAGCTCTTCGAGAGCTGGTTCGGATCGTCTGCGATGCCCGCCGACTTCAGGATCGCCGAAGCGCGCAGACTGATGGGCGGCGAAGAAGTGCTGCGGCTCTTGCGCTCCAACGCCACGCCTGAGCGCGAGAAGCGCAAGGCGCTTGCGGAAGCCAAGGGCAACGACGCGCGCATCGACTGGGCCCGCCTCGAAAAGGGCGCGAGCGACCAGTTCCCGCTGAGCATCCTGATCGTGGCGTACCCCAAGGAACGCGCGAAAGACGAATTGGGCCGCCTCTTCTTTGAGAAACGGCAGATCGGACAGTTGAACGAGGTCGGCAACATGGGCGGCCGCATGCTGCTCGAAGTCGGCACGATTCCCTGGGGCGATCAGCTCGCGGCCTTCGTGGTCGAACGCGAGTTCGAATCCGGCGGGACCTTTCGCGACGTCGCGCGCATAAACCTTTCGAAAACGGACGAGGCACTGATCGCCAGCGCTGGGTGGGCAAGGTCCGAGCCGTTCTCCAAGAACCGCTTGCAGACCTTGCTCGAACGCTTGCGCCGATCCTGAGCGTCACATTCGCACGCCGAGCTCGCGGCGGGTGAAGAGTTTCAGCAGCAGTGCGAAGGCGACGAAGGCCAGTGCCGTCCCAAGTGCCGCGCCGGCGATGCCGATGCGCGGAATGAACAGCGCGTTGGCGGCCACGTTGACGGCGACGACCAGAGTCATGAGCAGCGTGTTCCAAGCCGGCCGCTTGCCCATCAAGAGCAGATTCCCGAAGGGCAACCATGCCGCCAGTGCGCCGATCGCAGCCACCAGGATCGCGAAGGAACTCCAGCTCTCCCTGAACTCGGGCCCCTTGGCGAGCAGCGGCAGTGTCCAGGGATAGAGGGCTGCCGCCGCCAAGGCGGCTGCAGCGAACGACGGCACGATCCAACGGCGCGACTTGGCGATCAGCGCCTCCAATTCAACGCGGGCTCCGCGCGCGATCATGTGCGCCAGCAGCGGATTGAAGTTGTTCTGCAGCACGACGATCAACTGATAAAAGCCCTCAGCCAGATTCGCGGCCAGGCTGTAGACACCGACGCTCGCGTCGTCGAGCCAAAGTCCGAGCATCCAGATGTCGACCTTGGCGTTCAATTCGAGCAGCATCGCGGACAGCACGCTGCGCGACCCGAAGATCAGGTGCACGCGGCTCCAGTGCGCGACATCCACGGCCAGACGCCAGCTCACCTGCAGGCCGACTTCTACGGCCAGTACAACGAACAGGATTCCCTCCGCGAAAGTCCAGACGAACGACAGTTCGTCGCCGGCGTAACCGCGCTGCCAGAGAATCAGGAAGCCTGCCAGGATCAGCACGTAGCGCAACGCCTGGTAGATCGCGAACGCGCGCATGCGCTGCATGCCGTTGACGACGGCGAGCAGTTGCTTGTTGAGCGCGAAGAAAAAAAGACCCGGCGCAGCAAGCCGCATCCCGATCGCCACGCCCGGACTTTCGAGTGTGTCCGCGATCCAATGTCGCGACTCGAAGAAAGCCAGCGTGACGAGTGCGGCAAGCAGAACCGTCGGCAACAGCGCGCCGACAATCGCGCCGGCGACACGCGGCCGGTCACTCGGCGCTTCAGCCACGCTGGCGAGCAGCGAGTAATTGATGCCGCCGGCCGCGGCCATCGAGAAAAGGATGTACGCACCCATCACCTGGTTGAAGACTCCAAGCGCAGCCGCGCCGAAGTAGCGGCCGATCAACACGTTGAGCGCGATGCCGGCGAGCCCGAGAACGGCGAGACTGGCGACGTTCCAGGCCACGCCGGCTCGCAGGCGCTTGCCCGACTTGTCCAAGACCGGGCTCTCGTCGGGGGCGCTCACGCTGTGCCGGGTCTCAGTACAACTTCGGCGCGGCGTTGATGATGTTCAGCGCCTCTTCGCAATTGAAACCGGCCAGTTGCGCGTACTCGCGGATCGACGGGATGCGCGGCTTGGCGAATTCCTCCGCACGCTGCGCGGCCTGCTCGCGGGTCATGTGCCCCTCGCGGATCATGTTGGAAAGCATGACCTCGTCCTCGGTGAATCCGGCGATCGTCTGATAGATGTAGTTGTAGAACGGCGCGGTGCCGTCGCCGATGCGCCAAGTGGTAGTCGTGTCCGTAGCGATTTCCCAGTCGTACTCGCGGCGGATCGTGCCGACGACTTCTTCCTCGCGCCATTCGAGGTAGTGGAAAAGGTACAGGAAGTCGTCCTTGACCATGAACGTCTGGTAGTAGGCATTGAGCGTGTCGACCAGCGACTCGTTCCAGTAGCCGGGGTTCTTCAAGTAGTGCTTGAAGTAGTACCAGAGCAGGGCCAGCTCGTTGCGGCGCGACAATCCGGTCAAGGTCATGCCGTGATCGTCTTCGCGGATGCCGCACAGGCCGGTCTTGTAGGGCGTGTCCTCGATCATGTTGCCGGTGCAGAAGATCACCAGCTTGATGCCCGTTTCCGTGCGCAGGTCGCGCGCGTACTTGTAGAACTCCTTGTCGCCCGCCGTGAACAGCGTGACCATGCCGAGCTCGGGCTGACGCAGCCAGGCTTCGACATTCTTGCGCACGTAGCGGCGTTTCTTGGTGATGTCGGCGGAGCGCAGGATGTGCTCGACGCCTAGTTTCCCGCACAAACGAGCTTGATTGCGCCGCGCGAGATCCGTGACCATGCCCCAGTCGTAGGTGAACGCGACCGGGTTCATCTTGAGCACCTTTTTCGCGTAGTGCAGCCCGTAGGCACTGTCGCGGCCACCCGAGAAAGCGACGATCACGTCGGGCGAACCGTCGCTCGAACGATAGGGCTCGACCTCGCGCGCCAGGGCTTCGGGTCCCTTGACCGCGATCTTGCGCCAGTTGCGGCAGTAGCGGCAGACGCCCGCGGCGTCGAAATCGACGAACGGATAAGTCTCGGGCAGGATGCACTGCTTGCAGCGCTTCAGCGTCGAGGCACGCCGCGTCAGGTCGACGACTTTCGCGCGCGAGCCCGAGTCCGCGGGCTGCTGCTTGTAGGCGCCGTTCAACTTCGCACCGTCGCCGCGCGAGAGCGAGAATGCGACGCTCGATTCTGGCAGCGAGCTCTGCGTGGCGAGGTGAATGGCGAGCGCGTGACCTGCGCGAATCTGCTCGAGGGTGAGATCGCCGAAGCGCCGTTCGAGCTGCTCCTTTTCGACCAGGCGCTGCAAGATGAAGCGCTCCGAAGCGAAAGCGATGAAAGACCCCGTCTTGTTGCGCAGCGTGAACAACGAACCGGTGTTGGTCGCAAGCAAGAGGCACGGCGTGCAATCGAAAAGCATCGACAGCGAGGCCGAGCCGTCGATCGTCTCGAAGGTCCTGCGCGCGGCCTCGATCAGGTCGCCGCAGGCGTCGAATTCGCTGCGCAGCAGTCCGACCAAGAGTTCGGAGTCGACTTCCGAATGCAGTTCGATCTGCGGCCGGCTGCTCGCGATGGCGCGATCGTTGACGATGATTCCGTTGTGGATCCCGACCGAACCGCGGTTGATGACCGGTTGGTTGTTGTCGTCGTTGGACTGAAAGCCGTTCGTGACGAGCCGCGAGTGCCCGGTGATCGCCAGCGCCTGGCCGATGCCGCTCGACTTACGCGCTTCGAAGGACTTCAGGCTGCGCTCGAGCAGCGCTGCGAAACGCGGATTGGCCAGCAGGTCCTCCACCGAGCCCGCCTGCTTGAGCACCTCGATCGACTCGCCGTTGTGCACTGCAATCCCCGCCGCCTCCTTACCACGGGCGCGCGACGCCTCGAGCAGGCTGCGCACCAGGCGAGCGGCCTGTTCCGAGCTGACGCCACTGTCAGGCCTGCAAACGATTCCGAAGATGCCGCACATGAATGGAGGGAATGGATTGAGGGAACGGGAATCTGGAGCAGATCCAGGCCGGACAGTTCAGGATTCGTGACGCGGCTTCAACGGCTGTGAAATCGGCGTGCGGGGCGTGTTGGCGATGTCGAGTGCTATGGCCTGGAGAACAAGTTGGGCGCCGAGGATGATCGGCATTGCGGCCAGCATGACTTGCCCCGGATGGGCAAATTCATCGATCTCGTGCAGATGCCACCACAACAGGCTTCCGTAGATCACGCCGCCGACCAGGGCCGGAATGCCCAGCAGCAGGTACAAGGACAGCACAGTGAAATCGTAGACGAAATAGCGCCAGAACAGCCGTCGCAGCAAGCCCGCGACCAAGCGCGGCGGGAACCCCAGCAGCGTGCGCGTGATCGACAGCGAACTCTTTTCGTCGGCGTACCTGGCGGGGATGGCGACATCCAGCACGACCGCGCGCAGGATGCCGAGCTTGATCAAGAGCCCGCTCTCGAAGAAGTAGCGCGGCGGCAGTTTTCCAAGGTCCATGTGGCGCAGCACTTCGGTGCGGATCGCGAAGTAGCCATTGGCGGGGTCGAACAGGCTCCAATGCCCGGAAGCGACCTTGACCAGGAAGGTCAGGCCCGCGTTCCCGACGATGCGAGCAAACGGCATCGCACGCAGAGCGACCAGGTCCGCATAGCGATTGCCCTTGGCCATGTCGGCTGAGCCTGCGACCAGCGGGCGCAACAGCTCGGGCATGTGCGCGGGGTCCATCTGATCGTCGCCGTCCATCTTGACCACGATGTCGAGATGCTCCTCGATGGCGCGCTTGAAGCCCGTCGCCATCGCTCCGCCGACGCCGCGGTTGTCTTTGTGCTCGAGCACGATCAGGCGTGGATCGCGAAGACCGCGCAGGCATTGAAGCGTGCCGTCGCCCGAGGCGTCCTCGACGACGATGATCTTGTCCACGTAGTCGGGAATACCCGCGATCACGCGCTCGATCTGCCCGGCGACGCGGAAGGCCGGAATCACGACGCCGATGGCAACACCATCGAATTCGCGCGCATGCAGGCGCGCGATTTCCGCCGCCGTGAGTTCAGCTCCGGGGTGAACCGCGCTCATGATCGGGGTGCGACGCGAATCGCGGGCGCGCGCGTCCCGTCCATCCATTGCGGAATGGGCACGTCGAACCAGGAGAGGATCGTCGGCGCGATCTCCGTCACCGACATCGTGTCGCTCGCGGACTCGAGCTTGAGCCCCTTCGAGTAAGCGAGCAGCCAGCCCGTGTCCTTGTGGTGCGCGGTCGACTGGTCGGCGGTCGGATGCTCGTGGATGTGGCGCGAGAACTGCGCGGCGAGCGTCGGAATCGTGCGATGGCGGATCGCGGCCATCTCGCTCTTGCCCTCGCGCCGCGGCATGTTGAGCTCGACGAAAACCTGCGGACCGCGGCGCGCGACGTGGAACAGCGCCTCCGCCTCGTTCACATAGAAGCCCGACAGCGCCACTTCGGCGTGCGCGGCCGCGACGTCGCTCGCAAAATTGACGGTCACGTCGGGGTTCATCTGGTGCAGCACAGCGTAGTCCGATAGCCCCGCGGCATCGAACAACTCGCGTTCCTTGACCAGACGAACGACCGGATTGTGGATCTCGCCCACAGGATCGAAGGGCCGCTGACCGAGTCCGGTGCCGACCAGCACGATCGTGGAATCGTCGACCATCTCGAGCACGCGGCCGAGCACTTCGTCCGTGTACGCGAAACTCTTCTCGATCCAGTGTGAGAAGCGCGCTTCGT
>JAYUOR010000474.1:0-8683 GCA_043760765.1 Planctomycetota bacterium
CGAACGCGCGCCAGCCGGCGAGCAGCGAGATGCGCGACTCGGGGTTGATGCCGAAGGTGAAACCCTTCTGCTCGGAATCGTCGAACACGGCCGCGAGCTCCGCGGCGCTCGCGGACTGATTCGCGGCCCACGTGCTGACCTGGCTGACCAGCTCGTGGCTTTCAGTGAGTTCCTTGCGCATCGCCGCGAGCTCGTCGACGGCGGCCTGATGCTCCGCCACGACCTGCGTGCGCAGCGCGGCGACTTGCTTCTCCAGCGCGTCGAGTCTGTCGGCGGCCGGCGGAGTGGTCGGTGTTTGAGCGAGCGCGAGTCCACACAGGGCCGCGGTTCCAAGCACGACAAAGCTTTGTTTCATGTTCATGGCGAGGCCCTTATCGGTCCTGCGGCACCGGCGAGGCAAGTCGCGGGCTGAAGACCCCGCCGGGACCGGCCCGTTGGGGGGACAGCCGTGCCTGTACGCGCCCGGCACAGGCTAGACTCCCCGGCCCATGACGACCTCCAAAGCGGCCGGGGCGGGGCGTTCCCCGCTGCTGTTCATCTTCCTGACGGTCTTCATCGACCTGCTGGGCTTTGGGATCGTGCTGCCGCTGCTGCCGGTGTACAGCAAGGCCTACGGGGCCGATGAAATCTCGCTGGGTCTGCTTTTTTCCTGCTTCTCGGGGATGCAGTTCCTGTTCGCGCCGATGTGGGGCCGGCTCTCCGATCGCATCGGGCGGCGGCCGGTCCTGATCGGCGGACTGGTGGGCACGGCCGCGTCGTACGTCCTGTTCGCTTATGCGCACTCGATGCCGTTGTTGTTCGCGTCGCGACTGCTGGCGGGCTTCTTCGGCGCCAATATTTCCACCGCGCAGGCCTACATCGCCGACGTGACCACGCCGGAAAATCGCGCCAAGGGCATGGGACTGATCGGAGCCGCATTCGGATTGGGCTTCACGCTCGGGCCGCTGTTCGGCGGCGAATTGACCAGCATCTCGCCCGCGGCTCCCGGTTTCTTCGCGGCGGGACTCTCGCTGTGCGCGGCGCTGTTCGGCTATCTGCGCCTGCCTGAGCCCGCACGCCACGGCGGCGGCTCGCGCGTGTTCGGTACTTCGCAGATGAAGCGCGCGCTCGGCGATCCGCGAATTTCGACGTTGATGTTGTTGACCTTCCTTTCGGTCGCGGCGTTCGGTGCTTTCGAAGCGATGTTCACGCGCTTCGGCCTCGCGCGTTTCCCGTCGGTCTTCGGGCTGCAGCAGGGCCTCGACCATGCGACTCTCGACGACATCATGAAGGCGGCGCCGATCGCCGGCCGTTACCTGGCCGGCGTCGGAGTCATTTCCGCTCTGATCCAAGGCGGACTGATCCGCCGGCTCGTGCCGCGTTTCGGCGAGCCCACACTCACCGTTGCGGGCCCGTTCTTTCTCGGCCTCGCGCTGGCCGTCGTTGGACTCGGCGGCATGTTCGAGAATTGGGGTTTGGTCATGGCCGGCTGCATCCTGCTGCCGGTCGGCTTCGGCTTGAACAATCCCGCTCTGATCGGGCTGGTCTCGCGAGCGAGTCCGGTTGCGGAACAGGGTTCGTTCCTCGGCATCAATCAATCCATCTCGAGCCTTGCGCGCATGAGCGGACCGCCGCTCGCGGGAGTCGTCTTCAAACACTTCGGACCGCAGTCTCCGTTCTTCGCGGCAGCGAGCTTGCTGCTGGTCGCCACGCTCGTGGCGGCCATGTACAAGCGGCGCTACGGCGCCAGCTTCGCCCACGGGGCCGCGTAGTCGGGATGGCGGCGCGCTTTCGCTTTTGCGCCCGCGTCTTCGAACTGGGCCGCGATCTCGAGCCGGCGCTCGCGCTGCAGAAACTTTGCGGACATCGATTGCCGATCCTGCTCGACAGCGCGGCGGGCGAGCCGCGGCGCGCGAGCCTGCTGGCCTTCGATCCGCTGCCGTACGAAGCGAATGCAATCCCGACGATCGAGGACCTGCGCGCGCTCTTGTCGACGCTGCGCCTGGAAGCCTGCGATGAAATCCCAGGACCGTTCCAGGGCGGTCTCTTGTGCGCTCTCGCTTATGACCTCGGCGCCGCGGGCGAACGCAAAGTCGCCTGTCCAGTCGAGCCCTGGGCACAGCCCTTGTTCGTCGGCGGCCTGTACGTCGACTTCATCGTCCGCGACATAGCGGAAAAGCGAACCTGGCTGGTGCTCGGCGAGGATCCCGGCGACGGACGTCCAAGCCTTGACGCGCGGCGACGGCGGATCGAAGCCGAACTGAGCGCGGCGTTGGCGAGTGTGCGCACGATCGCGCGTCCCGCCGAACGACACACACCGCCGAAAGTTCACATGCAGCGCATCGAGTCGCTCAGGCTGTCGATCAGCCGCGGCGATCTCTATCAGGCCAATCTGGCCCATCGTTTCACTGCGCGGGTCGAAGGTGCGCCGGAAGCCTGGTACACGCGATTGCGCGCCGCGAATCCGGCGCCATACATGGGCTTCGCGCGCTGGGACGCGCACGACGGCTTCGAGCCCGCGGGAGCGCTGCTCTCGGCCTCGCCCGAATTGTTCTTCGAGTACGCCGACGGTGTCGCGCGCACGCGGCCGATCAAGGGCACGATCGAGCGCTCGCCGGATCCCATCCTTGACGCGCAACGCGCGAAGACGCTGCTCGAAAGCGAGAAGGACCTGGCCGAACTGGCCATGATCGTCGACCTCGAGCGCAACGATCTGGGCCGTTGTGCGATTCCAGGTGGCGTGCGCGTCGATGGCTGGCCGACGCTGAAGAGTTACGCGCGCGTGCACCACCTGATGGCAGATGTCGTGGCGACGCTGCGGCCCGGCCTCGACGCCTTCGACCTGCTCGCGGCGCTGTTCCCCGGCGGCTCGATCACAGGTGCGCCCAAACTGGCCGCCATGGCGCACATCGCGCGACTCGAGGGCGAGGGCCGCGGCTTTTTCTGCGGCTCGCTGGGCTTCGTCGATCTGCGCGGCCGCGCGGCCTTCAATATCCTGATCCGCACCTTTCTATGGAGGGCCGAGAGCGGCGGCGAGCTGTCCTTTCGCGTCGGTGGGGGCATCACCTGGCCTTCCGACCCTGCCGCCGAGGAGCGCGAGACCCTGGCCAAAGCGGCCGGCATGTTCGCGGCGCTGGACTAGGCTGCCCCTAGGGACGCCCGGATTCGAAGCAACCAGGCCCGGCCCGCGGGGTTCAGCTCTGTAGAAACCCGATACCAGGGAGCTAGTTAGGTAGCCAACGGGGAAGGTGGGCGTTCGGATCGGCAGACGATCCGTGCGCGTCCTTTCACCGCGGCGATCGGCTGCGTACGGTTAAGCATCGACTACTGCCCGCGAAGGGCACCACCGCGACATCTCGAAAAGTACGGTCCGCCATGCATCATCTGATTTTTTGCGCCAGCCTGCTCGTTTGCCCGCCCACTCAGGCAGTTGCGACAGGTCCTGTGGACGTTCAACTCGCAGCCGCGCAGCAACCGACGCCCAACACCAATCCCGACAACCGGGTCGAGATCAAGGACGCCACGGACAAGCTCGCCGGCCACATCGGGAAACGCGGCAAGGAGGACACCGAGGCGATCGCCGTGATCGATACCCTCGTGCAGGAGTTCGAGAAGTCGGGACCGAAGGATCGCGCGCTGATCGCCAAAACCCTCGACAAGTGCTTCGAGCAGAAGCGCCAAGAATCCGCGGAGGGCGTGCGCGACAACAAGCTCTTCATGGCCGCGGCCGTCAGCTTGCGCACGATGGGGCCGGAGAGCGCGCCCGTGCTGATGAAGTGGATCGGCCACAAGGACCATCGCAAGGACCTGCCGCTGCAGGGCAAGCTGATCACTTCGCTGGGCAAGACGCGTGACGAGGAAGGCCGCAAGCTGCTGATCAAGCTTTTGGTCGACAAGTCGCCGGCCGTGATCGCCGCCAGCGCCGAAGCGCTCGGTGAATTCACCGAGGCCGATCAGAAGGTGCGCAAGGAAAACGTCGAAGAGTTGATCAAGAGCGCGCTGATGCCGGCCAAGGGTCTGATCGACGTCCAGTCGCCCAATCAGGCCGACAAGGACAAGTGGGACACGATCTCTGCGCCGATCATCACCAGTCTGCAACGCTTGACCAAGCACCAGGAGACCGATCCGCAGAAGTGGCAGGCTTGGTGGAACGACAGCAAGAAGAAGGACTGGGACAAGTCTTGAGCGAGGGCGTCCAGCCGCGCGAAGGTCGCGACCGGATGGCGGCGGCATCGCCGGGTTCGCGGGCGCTGTGGAACGGCCCGTTCGTTCTGTTCGTGCCGCTGGCACTTTCCGCGTGCGCCGTGTGGTGGATGCGCCATCCCGGTGTTTCGGTGGTGCCCTCGCGACCGCCGGCTCGCGTGGACCCGGAGACGACTCAGGATGTGCTCGGCGGAGAGTTGGAGCTGCCGCGTTCGACGCTGGTGTTCTGGCTTGCGCCCGCGGAACTCGATGCTGACCGTCAGGCATTCCAGTCTCAGGCACTTCGCAAGCGTTATGCACTCGACGAAGGCGAACCCTGGAGGCTGCGCCTCGAATGGCGTGCAGGTGAAGCCGCGGACACCTTGCCGTCCAGATCTTCGATCGATCTTTCACAGTTGGTGATCGAGGACCAGCTTGGTCGCGCGCTGGCACCGTTGAAGCTCGATCGCGAGTTGGATCCGCTCGCGACTTTGCTCCAGCCCCCCGCGGTCCCTTTGGAGATGGGCGCTTCTGTCGACCTTGTACTCTGGGGCAGAGCACCAGGCACAGAGGCCAAATTCGTTGGCGTCGAGTTGCGCGATTTCAGCGACACCGATGCCATCCTTGGGCACGAATTCCAAGTGCGTCTCAGTGCCCGCCCGCTGCGCAAGGGTGACCTGGTGGGGCCCTTGGCACGCCTCGACCCAGCGTCGGCCGCGGCGAATCCCAAGCCGGAAGGGAAGACGACGCCCTCCGGCGCGTCCGCCCTGCCTGTGCGAGGCTCGGATGGCGCGCGATATTGAACGTTGGATCCGGCGAGCTCGGGTCTGCCTGGTCGTCGCCGCGATTGCACTGACATCGTGCACGCCTGAAGAGCCCGCTGCGCCCGCGGTCAGCGGGCCGGGAACCAACGCCCGCCTGCCCCTGGGACAACAGCGCGGCTCGGGCGAGGCCGGCCATGATCGCTCACGGCGCGAAGTCGAGTTGGAGGCCCAACTTTCGGTCGCGCTGGGAAAAGCCCAAGCCGCTCAGGCCAAGCTCGACGGGCTTCGCAATGAACTCGCCGCCAGTGAGGAGCGACGCGTCGCGCGCGAACGCGAGTGGCTCGAGTACTCGAGCCTGCTCGGCAAGGTTTCGCCAGAGCGCCTGCCCGGCGGAAAACCGTTCAAGGTCGAGCTGCCCGAGTCCGCGCCGGTGCCCAGCGATTCCGATCCTGCAATTCGGCCGATCGATCCCGTGATCGAAGCGCGATCGCGCGCGATCGCGCGCGCGATTGCCACGCTGTTCACGCTCGAACAGGTGCGCGGCATGGACCTGCTCGAGTGCGGAACCCTGGACGGAAACGCCATCGGACCGGTCGTGTTCCGGCTGCTCGACGGCCAGGGCCGCCTCTGCGGTGGGCTCTACGCCAATCACTTGCGTATGGAAGCGAGCCGCGCCGCGCGCACGCTGACCCTGGTACTCGAGGACGGCTATGAAACCCGCGCGGGAGAGAAGCTTCCCTTCGAGGCCACGGCGCCCGAGGAAAAACGCCCGAACGCGCGGCGGCTCGTGCTCGGTCCCGTGGATCCGAGCGCCTGGGCCGACGACTTTCACGAGCTATTTGGCGAGCACGGCCTTGACCTCTCGGGCGACGACGGGCTCTGGGACCTCGCGCTGGTCAAGCAGCGTCTGAACGAACAGCTGAAGCTACAGACCGCGGGCGGGACCTATCGGCTGCGCGAACTCGGCGGTGTGCAGGACAGCACGCTGATCGGCGTACACCTCGAGCGCGCCGACGAGTCCGGCAAGCTCGAGCGACGCTTCTTCGCCGACCGCATGCGGCTCACGCGTTCGGGGACAGGCGTGGAGCTCGTTCTGGAAAATGGCGCGCAAGTGCGCGGAGATGACGAACGCGTTCCCTTTCTCGACGGGCGCTATCGCATTCTGCTGCCCTTGGCCGACAGCGAAGCATGGACGCGCGCGGGGCTGCCGGGTCTGTCGCCGCCGCCCGCGGCGGGGATCGATCGCCAGCCCGGCGGCTAGATCTTGCATTGACGCCGCGCGCGGCTGGCGTCGTAGAATCGGGTATGCCCGCGCCGACCGACGATCTGTTCTCAGCACAAGGGCCGCAGGCGGACTCCGACCGCGAGCCCGAGTCCGCGCCGCGGGTGCAGACGGTTCGCGAGCTCTCCCGGCGCATCGAGAAATTGATGCTCGGCCTGGGGCGAGTCAGTGTCGAGGGCGAGATCTCGCGCGTGATGCGCGCCGCCTCGGGCCACGTGTACTTCGATCTGAAGGACATCGACGCGAAACTCGCCTGCACGATCTGGAAAAGTCAGTTGGCGAGCGCGGCGCGCTTCGAGATCAAGGAGGGCATGCAGGTCGTCGCCCACGGCAAGCTCGACGTCTACGCGCCGCGCGGAACCTACAGCCTGAACGTGCAACGGCTCGAGCCGGCCGGGATCGGCGCGCTGCTGGCCGAATTGGACAAGCGCAAGAGCGAGTTGAAAGCGCGCGGTTGGTTCGATCGCAAGCGCGAACTTCCGGGCTGGCCGCGACGCATCGGCGTGGCCACCAGCCGCGACGGCGCGGCATTCCAGGATTTTCTGCGCACGCGCACGCTGCGCTGGGCCGGCTATCCGCTGCTGCTCGCGCACACGCCGGTGCAGGGCGCGGGGGCGGCAGCTGAAATCGCGCACGCCATGCGCCGGCTCGATGACGCGGGCGCCGACGTGATCGTGATCTGTCGCGGCGGGGGCAGCCTCGAGGACCTGTGGGCCTTCAACGAACTTGCCGTCGCCGAAGCGATCTGGAATTCGAAGGTTCCGGTGGTCTGCGGAGTTGGCCACGAAGTCGACATCACGTTGGCCGACCTGGTCTGCGACAAGCGCGCGCACACGCCGACCGACGCGGCCCAGATCGTCATCCCGGATCGAGCGGCACGCGCGGGCCTGCTCGAGCGCTCCACGGCGCACCTCTCGCGCGCAATGGACGAGGCGCTTTTGCTGCGCGGCGAACGCCTGCTTCGTGCGGCGAACGCGCGTGTGCTGCGTGATCCAGGCGCACTCATCGGTGTGCGCCGCGAACGACTGGGACGGCTCGCCTCGCGCCTGGAAGCGAGTCTCGCACGCAAGACACACAGCGCGCGCTCGAAGCTCGTGCTGCTCGAACGCGGCCTGGAGCGCGGCAGTCCTCGCGCGAGACTTGCAGCGCACGAAAAGCGCATGGAAGCGCTGCGGCACTTGCTAAGTTCACGACTGCGCGCGCTGCTGCAGCGCAAGCTTGGCAGCCACGCGCGGCTCGCGGCCCAGCTCGAAGCGCTTTCGCCCGTCGCGATCCTGCAGCGCGGCTATTCGATCACCGCCCGTGAAGACGGCCGAATCGTGCGCAGCGTCCTCGAAGTGAAAGCGGGCGAGACGCTCGTCACGCGCGTGCTCGACGGCAGCCTCACGTCACGGGCACTGGGTGCGACTGCCGCGCCCGCGGAGCAATGAGCGTGCGCATTTCAGCGGTGGTCGTCAATTGGAACGGCGGTGCCTCGAATATCGCCTGTCTGGCCGTGCTGCTGGACGCGAAGCTGGAGCGCATCGTCTTCGTCGACAACGCTTCGAGCGACGGTTCGCTCCAATTGGTGCGCGAGAGCTTTCCGGACGTCGAGATCCTGATCAACCCCGCGAATCTGGGCTTCGGTGAGGCTTCCAACCGCGGCGCCGCGCGCGCGATCGAAGGCGGATGCGACGCGCTGCTGTTCGTCAACAACGACGTGTTGCTGCGGCCGGCCGAACTGCAAAAACTCGCCGCCGAGCTGGAGCGCGATTCGGCGCTGGGATTCGTCGGCCCGCGCGTGCTCGACGCGCGCGATCCGACGCGCATCTGGGCCGCCGGGGGAAAACTGTCCTGGCGCCAGAATCTGACCACGCTGATCGGACAGGGCCAGGCCGACGGCGAGCGCTTCCACGCCACGCACGACGTCGACTACGTGATCGGCTGCGCGCTGCTGGCCAGGCGCGAGGCCTTCGAGAGCACCGGCGGGTTCGACGCGCGCTACTTCGCCTACAGCGAGGATGTCGACCTGGCGCTGCGCGCACGGGTCTTGGGCTGGCGCTCGCGCGTCGTCGGCGACGCCTGTGCCCTGCACCTGCCCTCGAGTTCCACCGGCGGCGGCTACAACCCCAGGCGCAAGTACATGATGGGCGTGAACTCGATCTGGTTCTTGCGCCGGCACGCCAAGCCGCGGCACTGGATTTCTTTTTTCGTCTTCGACGTGCTTTCGCTGCCCTTCGTCGCCGTCTTCGAAGTGTTCCGCGGCCGCGGCCGGGCGGTGCTGGCCAAGGCGTTGGGCATCCTGCACGGATTGCTCGGCCGGCGCGTCGATGCGCGCGCGCTCGAATCCGGCGGGACGTTTCTGTGGTGAAGCGGCTGTCGATACCAGAGCGCGTTGCACGGCCCGAAGCACGCAGCACTCGCTTCCCAGCTCCGTATCGCACCCACAACTGCCTCACTGTTTAACCTCAGGTTTGGCGTTTTTCGGTACTCCGAA
>JAYUOR010000475.1:0-8678 GCA_043760765.1 Planctomycetota bacterium
AACAGTTTGGGAGGGTGCTTGGGCACCGTACGTGTTGCGGAGTCCCTACGCACACTGGGGACTCCTTGTGGTCACGCCCCCGGGACGACAATGCCTTGCGTCCTGATGGCAGGCTCATTCGTCGTCAAAAAAAGGAGCGCTCCAGATGACTCTCCAACACGTAGCCCAACGCGATGTCGACAGCGCCCTTCCGAGCGAGTCCGCGCAAACCGCTGCTCAGCGCATGGGCAATCGCAACGTCGGAATGCTCGTCGTCGTCGACGACAAGGCGCATCCGATCGGAATCCTGACCGATCGCGACTTGGCGATTGCAGTCGTTGCGGCAGCCAAGAACCCGCACTACACGCTGGTTCGCGATGTGATGACGGCCGATCCAAGTTGCATCCCAGAAGACAAGTCCAGCGACGATGCGCTGGAGGTGATGCGCGCGCGCGGCGTGAGGCGGTTGCCGGTGGTCAACGCGCGCGGCCTCTTGGTCGGCGTGATCAGCATGGACGACATCTTGCATACGCTCTCCGTCGATCTGACGACGATCGCCGAAGTGCTCGACAACAGCTCTCCGCGGCGGCTCGCGCTGCAAGCCGAGACCACGACAGTGCCGCCGAAGACCGCCGCGCCCGCGAAACCCGCGAAGAAGCGCCGGGCGAAGCGCTCGACCGTGAAGAACTGAGCTTCGGTCTAGCCCCCGCTCAACGCCTGCACGATGTGAACATTGTCGGAAGTCCGCAGAACGGCGTTCAGGTCCTTGACCTGCGCGCCGTTGACGAAGATGCGGATGTGCGGACGGATCTGGTCCTGCTCGTCGATCATCCGAAAGCGGATGCCGGGATAGTGACGCTCGAGATCGCCGACGAGTTCAGCCAGTGTCGCGCCGTTCGCTTCGACTCTGGCCTGCTCGACGTAGGAGCGCAGCGCGCTCGGGATCAGCACTTTCACTTGCCGAGTTCGACGGCTTCGACGGCATAGACCTCGGGCAGGTGCGCCGCGATGCAATTCCAGCGCGCGCCTTCGTTGCGGCTGGCCCAGATTTCTCCGCTGGTCGTGCCGAAATACACCCCGAGCGGAGCATGCGCGTCGAGGCTCAGCGCCTGGCGCTTGACGGTGAACCAGGCCTGGGCCTTGGGCAGCCCGACATCGAGTCGCTTCCAACTCTTGCCGCCATCGCGCGTCACGTAGACCGCGGGCTTGCCGCCGGGACTCGTGCGCGGCCACACGCCGCTGCCGTCCATCGGAAACACGAAGGCCACGTCGCCGTCGCGCGGGTGCACTTCGATCCCAAAGCCGATGTCGCCGACATTCTTGGGCATGCTCTTCCCGATGCGCGTCCAAGTGTCGGAGGGCCGATCGATGCGGTAGATGCCGCAGTGATTTTGCTGATACAAGCGATCGGGCCGGCTTGGCGCGAGGCGCACGCAGTGCGGATCGTGGGCAGGCACGAGACTTGGATCGAAGCCTTCGACGACTTCCATGCCCTCGATCAACGTCTTCCACGTCGCGCCGCGATCCAGCGATTCATGCACGCCGCCGCCCGACATCCCGAGATAGAGATGCGCGCCATCGCGCGGATCGACGATGATCGAATGCAGCTTCGGGCCGTCGGGCGTTCCGTCCTGCTGCCTGCCCATGTAGGTCAGATGTTGCGGCACGTCGTTGAAGCCCGCGACAGCGGCCCAGGTGTCGCCGCCATCCTCGGAACGGAAAAGTCCCTGGGGCGAAGTGCCCGCGTACCAGACGCCGGGCTCATCCGCGTGGCCCGGAGTGAGCCAGAAAACGTGATCGACCACGCGCCCCTTCTGGCCCTCGGGAGCCTTGGGAAACGCCGGCGGCCGCGAGGCCTCTTTCCAGGTCTTGCCGAAGTTGGTGGAACGAAAAACGGTCGGCCCGAGGTGGCCTGTGCGCGCGGCCATGACCAGCGTGCGCTTGTCGCGCGGGTCGAGAGCCAAGTGATGCACGGTGTGGCCGAGCATCATCGGGCCGGCCACTTTCCACGTGCGCCTGCCGGAGTCGGACTGCAGGATGAATGCGCCCTTGCGCGTCGAAATCAGCAGTGCCACCGATCCGCTGGCCGCATTGACTGTCGCCGGCTTGCCTGAAACTTTCTTCTTCATGGACCTCATGCCTTCCGTGGACGCCTTCAGGACCACCACCAGCGAACAAGATCCTAGCGGCGAGATGGCAAATCGAAAGTGCACGGGTCAGGAGTGTGCGGACACGGCCCAAAGCGCAATCGAATCCAACGCCCCCCGCCTGTGAACTCCGCGCGGGAGCATGTATTCCCGGGCCCGCGGCGCTAGCCTGCCTCGCCTGGAGCCCCGTGAATTCCCAAGCGACATCCCCGTCTGAACCCGGCCATTTCAATCGCCTCCCGCTGCCGCGCGGTGTCTGGGTCTTCCTGATCGCGCTGTACGCGATCTGCCTTTGCGCCTGCGTGCTGACGCGCGACTTCGGCTACTGCAACGACGACAAGATCCACATCGGAGCGCTGCGCGCCACGTTCGAGAGCGGCGTGCCGCTGCCCAGGACCTACCACTACCCATCGTTCGGCTACCTCGTTTCATTGTTGGCATCGTTGCCGTCGTGGGCCGCCCACGGCTTCGACCGCGGCGCATTTGCGGCGGAATTGGACGCGGCGCTCGCGGCGGGCCTCTTGCCTCCGCCGCGCGTGTTGCTCGACGCGCGCATGGCCTTCTGCGCGCTGTCCTATCTGGCGCTGTTCTGGACCGGACTGCTCGCCTGGCGGCTGTCCGCATCGCGGCTTGCGACCGGCGCCGCTGCGCTGACGCTCGCGCTGTCCTTCGAGTTGCACTATCACTCGAGAATTCTCGCGCCCGACGCGCTGATGGCGCAGTTCGTGCTGCTCTCGGTGTTGTGCGCGCAGCGCTATGCCTCGAGCGCGCGAGGCCGCGACTTGCTCTGCGCTGCGATCGCGGCCGGCCTGGCGGCTGGAACAAAATTCCCGGGAGCACTGGCACTGACAGCTGTCGGAGTCGCCGCGCTCGCGATCGAATTCGGCGGCCCGGCGGCCGTGAATCGAGCGCGCTCGTTCTGGCGCAGCGTGCGAAGTTGTGCGCTCGCGCTGGCCGTGCTGCTCGTCGTCTTCCTGCTGACCACACCTGGCGTGCTCTTCGATTTCGAACTCGTCCAGAAGGACATCGCGATCGAATTGCGCCACTATCGCGGCGAAGGCAGCGCCGGCTCCCACGCGCCCTATGCCGTCCATGCCGGCTGGGATCACCTTCAACGCCTCGCGGTCTACGTCGCGGGGCAAGGCCTCTCGCATTCGATGCCCGTCGCGCTGTTGCTTTTCGCGCTTGGAGCGTTCGGTGCGGTCCAACTCGCTCGCCGCGATCGGCTCGGCGCAGCGCTGCTCTTCGCCGTGCCGACAGTCTACGTTTCCTACTTCGTCTACCAGCGCCTTATGGTCGTGCGCAATTTCGAAGTGCTGCTGCCGTTCCTGGCGATCGCTGTGGGCCTTGGACTTCGCGAGCTTGGCGCGATGCGTGGCGCGCGGTCCTTCAAGCTTGCCGCGCTGCTCGCCGTAGCCCTCGCTTTTGGCTGGAACACGATCTTCCTCCTGCGCGCGGACGCCTCGATCCTGCACAGGAAGAATCTCGACACGGCCGCGGGACTGCGCAGCTTTGTCGAATCCAGCGACGAGACGGTTTTCCTTGCGCCGCACGCGCGCGAGCTCGTCAAGGCGGGCAGGCTGCAAGCGGGTTCGGCCAGGAAACTGGTCTTGGACCCGCACGACGCGCGCTGGGTGCTCGTAGTGCCAGGCGATCTCGCCGACTTGCTCGCGAGCCCCGGCTTTTCGAAGCTTGACTTGCGCGCCAACTGGCCGGGAATCTACGAACCGCTTCCGCAGGGGCCGTGGGAGGTCAATTTTTCCTACTATCCGACTTGGAGGGGCGATCCACGCGCGCTGCGCATCACGAGCGAGTATTACTGCGCGTTGGCCGGCCTGAACTGAAATCGCAGGCGAAGCCGCGAAGTACAGAAACATGGAAATCGCCACGCTCATCGTCGCCGTGTTGGGGCTTCTCTGCGCCTTGCTTGCGCTCTCCAAGGCTTCGTCCTTTTCGCGGCGCATCGAGGAGGCCGAACAGTCCGCGAAGCGCGACGCGAAGAACCTCGCCGGCGAACTCGAGAGCGCGCTCTCGACGCAGCGCGAACTGCTCGCCCTGGTCGCCGGCGGAGCGGCGCCCTCGCGCGAGATGATTCTCGAGGGTCGACTGTGGTGCGATGTCGATGGGGCGAAGGCCGGCGAACTCGTCGCCGCGGGCGCACGGGTGCTCGATGTACGCTCGCCGTCCGAGACCGCTTCCGGGATCATCCCTGGCGCGCTGGTCATCCCGATCGACGCACTGGAATCGCGCGTGCGCGAATTGCCAAAGGATCAGCGTGCCTGGCTGGTCTACTGCGCCGCCGGCGCCCGCTCGGCCGCGGCCTGCGAGTTTCTTTCCCACGCGGGCTTCAGTGGCCTCTACAACTTGAATGGCGGCATCGGCGCCTGGAAGGGATCCCTGACGCGGCCGGCGTGAATGCGAGTCCCGACATCCAATCCACGACGGGCAATTCGGTCCCGGTGAACGTTAGGATGCCAAGTACCCCGTGAAAGTTCGCAAGCTCGCTCGCCTGTTGCTGCTCGTCCTGCTGCTTGCCGCACTTGGCGCCGCTGGAGCGTTCTTCTGGCTCAGCCGCACAGGCCGCCCAGTTCGCTCCGGCTCGGTCGCGCTGTTCGAACTCGCCGAGCGCGTCACGGTGCGCTTCGACAGCTGGGCCGTGCCGCACGTCGAAGCCGCCACCGGCCGAGATCTCGCGATGGCCATAGGCTGGCTGCACGCCAACGAGCGCATGCTGCAAATGGAACTCGGCCGCAGGTCCGCGTTCGGCAACCTGGCTGAGCTGCTCGGGAAAGATGCGCTGGCGCTGGACAAACGCGCGCTGGAATTGCGCCTGGGCGAGACCGCCGAACGTGTCGTCGACAGCCTGAGCGTCGAGCACCGCGGCCTGCTCGAAGCCTACGCGCTGGGCGTGAACAGTTGGATCGAACGCCCGCCCAATGGCTTGCCGCCCGAGCTCGCCGTTCTGCGCGCCGAGCTGAAACCCTGGCGCGTCGCGGACAGCGTGGCCTTCATGTTGCTCCTGTCGCGCGACTTGTCCTATCCGCTGAAGTTCGAGGAATTGCGCTGGCAGTGGCTGACGCGCGCGGGCGTGGAGCGCCTCGACGACATCACCGGCGGCGCGAAACTCGCAGTTGACAGCCGCATCCAGGAGTACATCCGCGAGCATCCGCTGCCGGCTGCGAATAAAACGGCCGGCGACTCGGCCGAGCCGCAGAAGAACGGCAGCAATAACTGGGCGCTGGGCTCCACGCACACGAAGAACGAAGCGCCGCTGGTCGCGAACGATCCGCACCTCGCGCTGGGCGTGCCCGGCCTCTGGTATCAGGCGTTGCTGCGTTCACCCGACTACGAAGCGTCGGGCATGACGATCCCGGGTCTGCCGTTGGTGGTGATCGGCCAAAGCGCTAACCTGGCCTGGTCGTTCACGAACACCGAACTCGATACCAATGACCTGTTCGTCGAGGAACTCTCGCCCGACGGGGCCAGCGTGCGCCGCGGTCAAGCGTTCGTTCCGCTCGAGAAAAAAAGCGTGACGATCAAGGTTCGCGGCGGCGCCGCGGTCAGCTTCGATCTGTTCCGCAGCGACATCGGTCCCTGCCTGCCTGCCGATGCAAGCCGCGGACTGCCGCCGCGATCGCTGGCTTGGACGGCCTACGAGCAGTTCGACCCGATCGGCGCCTTCATCGGGCTGGCGCGCGCGAAAACAGTCGCCGAGTTGCCCGCCATTTGCGCGGGCTTCGTCTGCCCGGTGCAGAACCTGGTGGCCGCCGACCGGCGCGGCGGAATGCTGTTCACGCTACTGGGGCGCGTGCCCGATCGCGCTGCGGGCGACGGCCGCATCCCACTGCCGGCCTGGGACCTCGGTACGCATTGGCGCGGAATTCGCCCTGCCTCGGACAACCCGCGCGTACTCGCTCCGGCCGATGATCTGCTCGCCACAGCCAACAACGACGTGCGGCCCGAGGGTTATGCGCTGGATCTGCCGGCCGAGTTCGACATGGATTTTCGCGTCGCGCGCGTGCACCAACGCTTGACCGCGCGCGGCGCGTGGTGGCCCGCGGACGTCGCCGAAGTACAGGCGGATGTGACCTCGCTTTACGCGCGCCGCGTGATTTCGCTCTTGCCGGCGGGCGCCGAAGGCGAAGCGGCGCTTGCGCACAAAGTATTGACTGAGTGGGATGGAGCCATGGAGCTGACTGGCGCGTCGGCTCTTTTTGCGCTTTTCGAGCGCGAATTTGTCGCCGCCGTCTACTCGGACGAGCTCGAGCAGTTCGGACTCGCCTCGATGCCGGGCTTTTCGCGCGGCGAATCCGTGCTCGCGGCCCTCGACGGCAGCCTGCCCGCGGTCTGGTTCGACGACCTTGGCACGACCGGAAAGGTCGAGACTCAAGCTGACACCTTGCAGCTCGCGCTGACGCGCGCGTGGCGCGAAGGCAACAAGCGCTTCGGTCCGGCCGTGCACCGCTGGGACTACGGTTCCATGCACACCTGGACGGCGCGCCATCCGCTCGAGGCGCTGCCCTTCGGGGCGCGCTTCCTGAATCGCGGTCCCTATCCCGTACCGGGTTCGGCAACGACGATTGCCGCCTTCTCCGGCCGTTGGCTCGAGGGCAAGATCGAAGTCAACCACGGTCCGTCGATGCGCTGGATCGCCGACACGGGCGATCCAGATCGTTCCCTGTGCGTGCTGCCGATGGGCCAGAGCGGACATCCGGCCGACGAGCACTATGCGGATCAGGTGCCCATCTTCTTGGCCGGAAAAACCCACAGCGTGCATTGGAGCGAAGCTGCGATCGCGCAAGCGACGGTCAACACGCTTGTAATGACGCCCTGACAGAGCGAATCGCTCTCAGCGCGTCGCTGCTCGCGTCAGGATCGCTCGCGTGTACACCGATACGAAGCCATGGCGCTCCGCATTTCGCAGTGACGTCGTGTCGTGACCGGCGTTGAGCTTGGCCAGCGTGAATCCGCGCTCGCTGCACACCGCCAGGCTGTGCGCGATCAACGCTCGCTGCAATCCGCGATGGCGAAAGCGCTCTTTCGTCGCGTGTGCGAAAAGGCAGGCGATGTCGGCGGCGCACTGCACTCCGGCCGCGGCGACGATTTCGTTGCCCTGCATCACCACGAAGCCGAGGAAGCCCTCGGCGGCGGTGTTGGTGAGCAGCGGCTGCAGGATCGCCTGAGACAACTCGGCCTCGGTGTAGGATCCTAGCGCGACCGTGTGAACCCACTGCTCGACTCGCCCGGGGTGCAGTCCCTGGATCGAGTATCCGGCCGGCGGCTTCGCCTGGAGATCCATGTTCGAAAGTTCGCGCGCCAGGCTGATTTCGCTGCCCAAAGGAGTGAACCCGCGCGCGACGAGGCGCGCCACGAGCGTGGGCTCGGCGAACGACGCAACGCGCACCTCCGCCGCGATGCGGCGGGCGTCCAGCAGTTCGATCAATCGGTCGAGATCGCCCTCGATCACCGCAGCGTCGAGTCCCATGCCGACGACCTGGGCCTGCGGCTGGATCTTTCCCGTGGAGAAGCAGGCGCCGCCCCCCAGTTCGACGAACATGGCCTCGTCGTTCGGGAAAAGCGCGTCGGCAGCGCGCACGAGCGCGCTTCCGACCGCCACCTCCGCCGCTTCGATGCGCGCCGCGAGTTGAAGAGAGGGTTCAAGCATGGGCTTTGCTGCGAACACCGCGACATTAGACGATCTCGACCGGGAATACGATGCGCGGGATTCGCGCGGCAGTCGACTCTTCGAGCCGCGAGCCTAGACTGCACGCTTCGCAAGTCACCACCACAACTCGACTTTCGCATGAGCCACCAAGATTGGATCGAACGCGACCTGAAGCTCGCCATCCACGCCGCGCGCGAAGCGGGCCGGCGCGTGCAGGGATTGCGCGCAAGCGGCCGCTGGGCCGATGAAGGCATCCGCGCCGACATCGGCGACCAGGCCGCTGACGGCTATCTGCGCGGGCTCATCGAAGGCCGCTATCCCGACGACGGAGTGCTCTCCGAGGAAACCGTCGACGCGCCGGCGCGCCTGTCGAAGTCGCGGGTCTGGATCATCGATCCGCTCGACGGCACGAAGGAGTACAGCCAACTGCGCGACGATTGGGCCGTGCACGTGGCGTTGTGCATCGATGGAAAGTGCGCGCTGGGCGCGGTGGCGCTACCCGTAAGCGACCAAGTCCTGTGGGGCGTCGCGATCGAAGGTCAGCGGCGCGCGGGAATTGTCGGTGGCGGGACGTTGCTCGACGGCGCAAGCCTGCAGCCGAATGCTGCGCGCATGGTGGTCTCGCGCTCGCACACACCGGAATGGATCGCGAAGTTCGCCACGATCTTCGGTGTCGGCGAGCAGCAACCCGTGGGCAGCGTCGGTTACAAGGTCTCGCGTCTGCTGCTCGGCAGTGCGGACGTCTACGTGCACAAGAAGGGCCTGAAGGAGTGGGATACGTGCGCGCCCGAAGTCATCGCGCGCGCGTTGGGCTGGACCGTCTGCAAGCTGCGCGGCGAAGACCATCGCTACAATCAGGCCGATCCCAAGAACCACGAACTCGTGAT
>JAYUOR010000476.1:0-3336 GCA_043760765.1 Planctomycetota bacterium
ACGCAGGCGAAAAATCTCCTAGGCATCAAGCGGGCTGACCACAAGAAGATCCAGTTCAACTTCGAGCTTGCTGGCACACACAAGGGATTGGAGGGTAACCGTACGAACGCCGACCTGCTTCAGCTGTTTGGTGAACGGTGGACCGAGCTGGCAGATGTTGACAAAAACCGTGTTGTCCTCGAGATTTGGGGAGCACCTAACGACCAGACCCTTTCTCGCCGGGCGGAGACGCGTGAAGGCGTGTGGAGTCTGCTACGTCCGAGCTCAGCGCAGGCCGATCGTCTTTCCTCTGCAGTTCGTATCGGTTCGGAATACATGGCGCTTTCGGGGCACGCGATGTCGCGGCTACTGCCAGCGATGGCCTCCGGAACACCCTACATGACTGCGCTTCGAGACGCCTACGGGGAGCGCTCACGGAGTGAGCCCATGGAATTCCTGCCGCCCGCGCAATCAGTAGCTGGCGAGATCCGTAATCCTGTCGTGACTCGCGCACTCAGCGAGTTGCGTCGCCTTATCAACACTTTGATCCGAGCATACGGAAAGCCCACAGCCATTCGCATCGAACTTGCGCGCGACCTGAAGCGCGGCAAGGACGATCGGGCGAAGGACATCAAGAAGAACAAGGACAATGAGCGGACACGGCTCGACGCAGCTGAGCGAATCGTACGTGAGGCCGGGATCTCCGGCCCGAGTGCCTCTGACATCCTGCGTGTGCGGCTGTGGGAAGAGTGCGGCAAGGCTTGTCCCTACACGGGAAGGTCGATCGGATTCGCGCAGTTGTTTGGGGAGGATGTCGACATCGAACACATCGTTCCCTTCTCGAAAAGCCTCGACGACTCCTTTATCAACAAGACGATTTGCTTTGCCGAGGTCAACCGACGGGAGAAGGGAAATCGAACGCCATCCGAAGCGTTCGGTGCTCAGCCGGACCGGTGGGCAGAGATGGTCCAACGGATGAAGCACAATGTGGAGGCATACGGCATGCCCCGCGCAAAACTCGAGCGCTTCCTGTTGGCGGGTGAGGCTCTCGAGGGGCGCATGGCCGAATTCAAGTCGAGCCAGCTCAACGACACGCGCTACGCCTCTCGGTCGGCGCGACAGTACCTAGCGCACCTCTACGGTGGTGTTGTGAGTCAAGGTGTGGACTCGCAGGGGCGACTGCGTGTTCAAGTTGGCAATGGCCAAGTCACCGCGCTCCTGCGAAGGGTGCTCGGAATGAACCAACTCCTAGAGACTCCGCTGGGAGACAAACGCAGCGACCATCGACACCACGCGGTGGACGCGGTGGCGGTCGCACTGACTTCACCAACAATGCAGCACCGTTTGGCGAAGGGTTGCGAAGATGCATGGTCGAATCGCCGGAGGCGCCTAGGAAACATTGATGTGCCCTGGACTGGGTTTGACCGTGATGTCCGCGCTGCTGTAGATCGAATCGTGGTCTCACACAGAGTCGACAACCGCGTCCGCGGAGCGCTTCACGCCGAAACGCTCTACAGTCCGCCGCGGGACAAGGATGGGCGACGCGCTGTGGATGCAGGGTTCTCACATGTTCGCAAGCCGTTGGAGCGCCTGTCACCCAACGAGGTTGAAGATATCGTCGACGAGCGAGTCAAGAGGCATGTGATAGATCACCTGGCCGGAAGGTTGCCTAGCAAGGTCTATGCATCCGAGGTCCCTGAGAGCTTTCCGACCCTTCCAAATCGCCACGGCGCGCCGATTCCGATCAAGCGGGTTCGGATTCGCAAGAAGAACTCGACACGGGAAATCGGGTCCGGCAATCGACAGCGGTTCGTCGAGAATTCGGAGAACCATCATCTGGAGATTGTCGAAGCTGCAGACTCGAAGGGGCGGCCGAAGTGGGTCGGCACGGTTGTCACGGTGGCGATGGCCTCGGCGCGGAGAAGTTCGCCAAACTTCCCGATCGTTGAGCGCAGGCCTGGGTTTCAGCTTTCGCTATGCAAGAACGATGTGGTTGAGCTTGACACCCAGCCAGGTCATCGAGCCCTGTTCTTGGTGCGCGGAATCAGCCAGTTCAGTGCAGGTCAGGTCGTGTTGGATTTCTCTCAAATTTGCGATGCTCGACAGGTTGGGAAGATCCCAAGGCAAGGTCGTACGGCAACGCCAGACGTGCTCCGGCAGCGCAATTGCAGAAAGGTGACTGTCTTGCCGATAGGGGTTCTACGCCCCTGCCGTGCATAACCGAATCCTCGACCTTTCCGAAGAACCTGCGTACCTCGCGGTCCGAAACGCGTGCTTGATCATCAGGCGCGATGACAAGCCGGAGATCTCGATGCCACTGGACGATGTAGCCGTCGTCGTCGCATCGCATCCGCAAGTCACATGCACGCAGGCGGTCCTTGCGGGATTGTCCGCCGCTGGAGCCGCCTTCATCACATGCGATACGGCGCGATTGCCCGTAGGCATGATGCTGCCGCTCCAGGGGAATTTTGTTCAGGCCGAGCGCATTGCTCGACAGATCGCTGCGAAGTTGCCGGTCCGAAAGCGTCTCTGGCAATCAATCGTCCAGAACAAGATTCGCGCGCAGGCCGCAACGCTCGAACTCGAAGTCTCAGACGATGCGGGGCTTCGCGCGATGGCCGATCGCGTACGTAGCGGCGATCCCGAAAACCTGGAGGCTCAGGCTGCTCGGCGATACTGGACGCGCATTTTCGGGGAGGAGTCTTTTCGGCGAGATCGAGAAGCGGAGGGGACGAACGCTGTGCTCAACTATGGGTACGCCGTGCTCCGGGCAATCACTGCGCGGGCGGTGTGCGCTTCTGGCTTGCACCCATCGATCGGCGTGCACCATCACAACAGATACAGCCAATTTACGCTCGCCGATGACTTGATGGAGCCGTTTCGGGTCGTGGTGGATCGCGCGGCAATCGCGATACGAAAGACTTGGGGGCCGGAGCCATCCCTCGACAAGCACGTCAAGGCGGCACTGGTCGAGGCGCTGACGGCACGCTATCGCCTTGGCGACGAGCGGCGATCGCTGTTCGACATCACCTCGCGTGTTTCGAGTTCACTCGTCGAGGTGTTTGAAGGATCGGCGACGCAATTGGTGCTGCCCAAGTTCCCAGAATTCTTTGCCGATGCGGCGGACGCAGCGTAGTGAAGGCGACGATGGCAAGCGATCTGTGCACCGTCGTTCGCATGTGACCTTGTCGGAATACCGCGGCATGTGGCTCTTCGCGCTCTTCGACCTACCGATGGTCACCAAGCAAGAGAAACGGATCTACACCAGATTCCGCAAGGAACTCCTGCAAAGTGGCTTCACCCGGCTGCAGTTTTCCGTGTACGCTCAGTACTGTCCGAGCGAGGACGCCAGCTGTG
>JAYUOR010000477.1:0-3335 GCA_043760765.1 Planctomycetota bacterium
GAGGCTCATCAGTTCTCCCGGCGCGGAGAAACGGCGCAGCACGATGCCTGTCGAGGTCCCATCCGCGCTCGTGAGCATGAGTTCCTGGGGTCGGACCGAGCTCCAGAGTGCGTGCGCATCATCGGGCGGCCACGCGCTGCGCAACATTGCGATCGAAGTCCGGCCCCAATCGCCGCTCGTGTCCTCTGTCCAGCGCCACACCGCGAGACCGGCGTCCGGCAGGGCGGAATCGTAGACGCCTCTTTCGCGATTCTCGATCAGGAAGCAAATCCTAGGATCCTTGGGATCGGCGATGCGCAGCAGCTGCCGGCTCGTCTGTACGTCGCGCAACGCGTAGGTGCCGCTCTTGAAAACGTCGCGCACGTCCATCCAACCTAGGTGCAGCTTGTTGCACGGATCGAGCAGCGCATCGTTGTAGCTCGCATCCATCAGTGAATACGAGTGCGCCGGCAGGGGCGCGCCGTACATGTCGGGCAAGTCGAAGAGCAGATGGCCGAGCTCGTGCGCGAAAACGCCCAGGCCTGTATCGACTGCGCAGTAGACCTCGGACACGAGCGGCAGGATCACGCCGTCGACGACCAAGGGCTCGAAAGTCGGCAGCTCTCGGCCGGCAGTTCCGCGCACCGTGCCGAAGGCCTGGTTCTGCGGAATCAGCACACACACGCCGAGTTCGCGCGTCGAAAGCGTGCCGTCGTGATCCTTGTCGAAGGCGGAAAAATCGATGGTCGCGTCGGCCTTGCGGATCGCCTCCGTCCACTTCTCGGTGTGGCCGCCGGCGAAGCCATCGTTCGCGTCCACGGGATGCTCCCAGTAGTGCGACGCAGGGTGATCAGCGTCGAACCAGCCGAGCACACCGGCTGATTGCAACTCGACCCTCGCGCCGGACTGGACCGAGTAGTAGTCGCGCACGCTGGGTGCCGGGCCGAAGATCAAACGTTCGATGTGTTCGCGATTCGCGAGCGCGACACCGTCGCGGTGCGGATCCCAAAGCAGTACGAGCACCGGACGGATCTCCGGTTTGGGTGAACTGGGCCGCGCTGCCAGAGCCTCGCTGTTGGTGTAGCCCGTGGGTTTGCGCGAGTTCGCAGCGCAACCGGCCAGCTCCAAGGGCACGCAGGCGCCAAGCACGCACAGGAGCGGAACTTCAACTGTTTTCATCGTGTCGCCCGGATAGCCTCGCCAACCCGGATGGCAGCGCGGACCCGCCGTTCATTCTTCTAGTCATGCATCAGTGTCCGTGGATTCACGGCGCACGAATGGACGTCGAGCCGTCTCACGCGCCGATCGAGACGCGCTACGGATTGATCACGAAATTCAGCGCGTTGGTCAGGCCGGTCGTGCTCGGCGAACCCGGGTCGCGCGTCCACCACTGGGCGAACAGTTGACGGCCGAGGATCAGTGCCGGATCGATCCCGGATTGAATGTGGGCGTTGAAGTTGAAACTCAGCGTGCCCGAGCAATCATTCGGCGGGGGATTTCCGCCAGACGTTTGTCCGCCGACACGTTTGATCGGTGAAGCGACGCAAAGCGTGCCGCCCTGAAACGGCGCGCTCGAGACACCCTGGCCGTAGAGCAGCAGCGCGCTCTTGTTGTTGATCACATTGGCGGCCTTGATCAGGAAACTCGCGGCCGAGGTCAGACTCGGGCTGCCCTGATAACTGATTTGCGGCGTACAGCCCAGGCTGTTGACCTTCGCGACGCAGTAGCTCGACGGCCACGCCGGGAAGAGCGTGACGATGCGCATCAGGCCCGCGTCGAGACCGTTCACATCGCTCTGCGGCGCGCCGACCGCGAACTCGAAACCGAAGTTGTTGTCGTAGGCCCAGGCATCCGCGACGCACAGGCCGAGGTGGTCGCCGGGCAATCCGTTGAGCGAGCCGAGGCTTTGACCCGTCAGGCCTGAGAACACCTGCACGAATCCGGCGCCGGGGGCGAAGATCGACGAGCGATCCGGAGCGCCCACCACGACGTCGTGAATGAAATCGCCGTTGATGTCGGCCGTCGACACGACGGAGTTGCCGAAGTGCTCGCCATCGACGCTGCCTTGCCAATGACGCAGATCGTAGGGCAGCGCGGCGGCGAGAATGCGCGCGCCGGAGTAGACGATGGCTTCACCGCGTTCGCTGCCGGCACCGTTGTAGTTGGGCGCGCCAGCGACGACATCGATGATGCCGTCGTTGGTCACGTCGAACTTCATGCAGACCGATGTGCCAAGCAGTTCGCCGCCCGTGCCATTGAGAGCCACGAGCAGATTGTGATTGACGCCGCCATACACATACACGGCGCCGCCCAGCCCGTTCGCACCGGGCGCACCGATGGCCCATTCGGGCTTGCCGTCACCGTCGAGGTCGCCGCGCGAGAGACTCGAACCGAAACTTGAGTTCGATGTTGGCTGCCCGAAGGTGAAAACAACGGGATTCGCCGCGCCGGCGAGCATCAACGCCGAGGACAAGATCTGCACCCGGCTCCCGTTGAAGGCGCCGGGGTTGCCGACGGCGATGTCGTTCACACCATCGCCATCGAAGTCGCCCGCCGACGCGAGCGCCCACGCAAAGCGCTCGTGGGAGCCCAAGTTGCTCTTCGTGGCGACGATCGCATGCGACGCACCGGAGACGATGTACAGATAGTCGTACGGGACCGGGGCGCCGACGGGAATGGGAGCACCGACCGCGATGTCCGCGACGCCGTCACCGGTGACGTCACCTAGGTTGGCGACGCTCCAACCAAAGCGCGTGCCCGCGATGGGCGCAGCGACGGTCCACAGGATCGCGGGACCGACTCCGGTGGCAATGTACTTTCCGGAGACGATCGAGATGTGGCCGGAGGCCAACACGCTTGGCGCGCCGACGATCATGTCGATGTAACCGTCATTGTTGATGTCGACGTAGCGTTCGATCGACTGACCGAAGCCATCGCCGGGCGCGCTTCCATTGATCGAGCTGGTCGCCGACTGCGCAAGCGCCGCGGAGCCGAGCAAGCTCGCCGCGCCAACGCCGCTGAGCAGAAGTCGCAGCGCCGTGTTTTCTGAAGGTGTCGGGAGGGACGGAACGAACATTTCGAGTCGCATTTTCATGGTGTATGGCGAAGGGCTAAAGGTCGGTGCCCGAATCGCCACGCGACACGAAGTGTCTGACGGCGGTGCGACCCCATATTCTATCCGATTTTCTGGGCCGACGTTACTCGGAATCGGTGAAATGGAGCCGAACGAACCCGCTGCGGTGCGGCTCGACTCTCGGTGCTCAAACGCCCCTGAAAGGCGTTTCGCTCGCGATCTCGAGGGCCGCACTGCGCGCTCAAGTGCGCGGTGCGTAGGATGCGGCCAGAGGAGCTTCCCT
>JAYUOR010000478.1:0-3328 GCA_043760765.1 Planctomycetota bacterium
CAGGCGAGCTCGCGGAGTCTACTGCGGCCGGCGTCTTCGCCGGTATCGAGGCCGCATTGGTGCACCAGGACGGAGCGGCGGATTGGACGCGGCGCACGCTGGTCGTGCAGGGCTTGGGCGAAGTGGGCTCGCGTGTCGCCCAGCGACTCGTGCAGTGCGGAGCGCGGGTGCTCGCGGCCGAAGTGGACCCCGCCCGGGCCGAGCATGTCGCCGCGCATGTCGCGCTGGAACTGATCGATCCGGCCAGCGAGTACGACCCGCCCTGTGACGTGTTCGTGCCCTGCGCCCTAGGCGGGATCCTGCACGACCTGACTCTGACGCGGCTGCGCTGCCGGATCGTCGCCGGGGGGGCGAACAATGTGCTCGCCCGCGCCTTGCACGGCGATCGTTTACACGCGCGTGGGATTCTGTATGTTCCCGACTTCGTGATCAACGCGGGTGCCCAGATCCGCGCTGCAACTTTTCATCTGCAGAACAAGCGCGAAACGGTGGCTGTGATCGAACGCAGGGTAGGATCGACCGTTGCGCGCGTGCTGGGAATGTCCGCGGAGGAGAAGCTGCCTCCGGCGCGTGTGGCCGTGCGCGAGGCGGAGCGTCGACTCGACCAGGCTCACATGGGCGACGGCGCGTTGGACCAAGACACTCTATGAAGCGACTGAGCGTGGAATTTGCGAAGGGCTCCCTGGCCGCCTTGGCCGTGCTTCTGACTGCGTGCACTCCCGCAGTTTTTGCGCGCAGCGACCGCGGATCCGTAGCTGCGATTCCAGAACAGCACGATCGGCCGAACGAAACTGCCGCGGAGCCAACGCCCTATGCCGATTCGGACGCGAAGCTGTCCGAGCCGAGGCGCGAGTCCGCTCCCGACGCCGACGTGCAACGAGCAGTCAAGGCTCCCGCGAGCGAGCGGTCGGCCGGCGAATCGCAAACCGAGTCCAAGCAGGACAGCGCGCAAGCAAGCGCTCCGGTGGCCGCTTCCGTCCCGAACGTCGAGTTGCCGGAGTTGTTCCGTCTCGAGCGCGGCACCGGCGAAGTGACCCTGGTCCTGCCGCGCGACGAAACACTGGTCTACGAAGTGCATTTGAATCTCGGCTGGCTCGGCAGCCCCGACGTCGGCAAGGTCACGCTGAGCTGCGCGGTGCGACCGTTCTACTCCGACAAGCGCGGCAGTCTTGCCGGCGAGCAGGCGCTGCTCTCCGGTCGTGCCGAGGGCAGCTACAAGGTCTACACGCTCGACAACATTATCAGCGCCACCTTGCTGCCCCAGCCCTGGCCGCGTCTCGTCCACCGCAACGTGCAGACCGGGACCGAGAATCGAACGCGCGAGTTGTGGTTCGGGGTCCAAGACGGCAAGGAAGTCTCGCGCTATCGGGCCGACGGACACTGCAAGGGTTGCAGCGACAAGAAGCACTTCGTGTCGGGCACCTGGCCCTGGCAAAAAGACGAACACTGCAAGAAGTGCAAGCGGCTCGAGCATCGTGTCTGGAAGGATCCGAAGCTGCGCGAAGTTCCAGCCGGCACGTTCGACATGCTGACCGCAGTCTACCTCGCACGCAGCATGGTGATCGACGGCCGCGAGCGGATGGAGTTTCCGCTGGTCGACCGCAGCGAGCTGTGGCGGCTGCAATTGACACGTGGCAAATCGAAGCAGATCGAGACCTCAGCCGGAAAATTCGATTGCGTGGCGATCGAGCTGCGCACCAGCGCACCCGAAGCACCCGCCGGCGGCGAGACCACCAAGTTCGAAGGACTGTTCGGAATCCACGGCACCATCTCGATCTGGATGGAAGCTGGTTCGGGCGTGCCGGTCCGCATCGACGGCGTAGTGCCCGCCGGGCCGATCGAATTGGATGCCACAATCGAATTGCACAGCGCGCGCGGCACACCGCGCTCGTTCACCACGCTGCATTGAACGCGTCAGCGCGCTTGTGCGACTTCGAAGTCGCCGCTGACCGGGACGGCGCTCGGCCGCACCGGTGAAGCCACGACGACCGCCGTACGCGGTCCCTCGCCGACCCGAAATTCCGTGCCGGGCGCCTGGTGCCGGCGCTTGACGAAGGCGAGGCACAGGCCGCTGTCGAGCACGAACGAATAGGCCCAGCTGGTCAGCACGCCGAGATCGCGCCACTCGCCGTCGTCGAGCCGATAGAGACGCGTGCCGCGAGGCAGCGGCTCGTCGTCGCAGACGCGCAACGCGGTCAGGCGCTTGTTCAATCCACCGTAGGTGTCGATCTTGGCGACGACTTCCTGGCCGATGTAACAACCCTTGGTCAGGCTGAAGGCGCGTTCGAGGCGGGCTTCCTGCGGATAGATGTTCTCGTCGATGTCGACTCCGGGCTGTGCCCAGCACGCTTCCGCACGTAGGCAATCTTCGGCGGCAATACCGGCGGGAGTTGCGCCGCGTTCGAGCAGCGCGCGCCACAAGTACGGCGCGGCGAGCGGTCCGCCGTCGAGGCGCACACCCGGCGATCCCGCGACGACCAGTCGGCTCGCGCGCACGGTGTGTTCAGCGCAGGCCACGTCGATCCAGGCGTGGTCCTCCGCGGGCAGCTTCGTGTTCAGCAGCGACTCGGCAATTTCCTTCGCCTTCGCTCCGGCGAGTTCGAGCGGCGCGCTGAGTTCCGTACGATCGACCAGGCGCAATTTCTCCGCGAACAGATAGGTGTCGAGCGCCTTCAGGAGTCCCGCAGTCGCGCCGGGTTCTGTCGACAGGCGCACACGATCGCTTTCGAGTTCGAGGTCGAAGGCCGCGAGCACCTTGCCGCGGCTCGAAAGCAGCAGATTGCGATTGCCTTCGCCGCTCTTCAGCGTGCGCACGGTGTTGGCCAGCAGGCGATGCAGGAACGTGGCTGCATCCGCGCCGACCACTTCGATCGATCCGCGGTCGCTGCGATCGAAGAGCGCCGCGCCGTCGCAGCCGGCTCCATACTCGGCGGGCACGTCGCCGTAGGTGACGAGCAGCGGCGTAGCGCCGGGCGTGAGTTGCGCTCCCGCCGTGCGGTGAAGATCGATCAGAATGGAGTTGTTCAAGCGGGTCCGACGGACAGCGATCGGGGCGGCTAGTGTAGGCCGTCCGATTCGCCGTGGAAGTGCGCGGCATGGCATCTCCGTCATCAAGGCGACTTTCGGTTCACGTGCCGGGTCCTAGGCTGCCGCGTCGCCGGGCCCGGCATTCGGACCGCGGCCTCGCGCCGTACTCAGGCCGGCGGGCACAGGCCGCTGAATTTCTCGCGGCCGTCGATTCAGGACACTAAACTGGCGCGGTGACTGCCCACGTCGCCTCAAATTCGCCGGGACCCTGGCCCTACCGGCTTTCTCTGGCGACCTGGAT
>JAYUOR010000479.1:0-8648 GCA_043760765.1 Planctomycetota bacterium
CGCGTCCTACGAGCACGAGAATTCGGTCACCGTCTGCCTCGTGCAGGCGCTGCGCGGCGCGCACGGCGCGGGCATCCCGGTGGACCACGCCGTGATCGAGCGCGCCGTCGATTACATCCGCCGCTGTCAAGAAGAGAACGGTGCCTTCCGCTACGCGCTGAATCAGAACCAGACCTCGGCTGCGCTGACCGCCGCGGGCATCGCCACGTTGAACGCGATCGGCGTTTACGACGGCCCTCCGATCGTGCGCGCGCTGGAATCACTGACCCGCGATCTTGCGTTGCGCGAGGACGAAACCAGTTTCGGCGACGCGCGCTCGGTGCACTACGAGCGCCTGTACATCGCTCAGGCGCTCTGGCAGGCGCCCGATACGCGCCTGTGGGAAACTTGGCGCACGAAGATGGTCGCGCAACTCGAGAGCGAGCAGGCGCCCGACGGCTCGTGGCACGATCCAAAGTACGGCGACGGCTACGCGACCGCCATGCACTCACTCGTGCTCTCGATCCCCTACGGCTACCTGCCCATTTTCCAGCGCTGACGAACTCGCCCGCGGCGCGCGATACACGTACAGTTCGAACGACTCGAATCCCGTCCGCGCAAGTCCCGCCACGATCTGGGGCCACAAGGACCTCGCGCGATCCAGCTCCAGCTCCCCGACTTCGACCCGCGCCAGCGGTGCATGATCGCGCACACGCAACACGCTAAAGCCCAGTGAGCGCAGATGCGCCTCGGCCCGCTCGACGCGCTCCAATCGTTCGCGCGTGACCGCGGTCCCGGTGGGCAGGCGCGAAGCGAGACAGGCGCTGGCGGGTTTGTCGGCGCAGACGAGCCCGTGCTCGCGCGCGTACCTGCGCACGTCGTGCTTGGTGAAGCCGGCCGCCGACAGCGGCGCAATCACGCCGAACTCGTGCGCGGCTCGCGAGCCGTGTCGCAGCAGCACAAGGTCATCAGCGATCTCGCCGAACGCAAGGTGCGTGATTCCGCGCTGGTTGCACAGCGCTCCCATCGCTTCGAACAGCGCCGCCTTGCAGAAGTAGCAACGGTCGCCGGCATTTTCCTGGTAGCGCGGATCCTCGAGTTCGCGCGTGGGCAATTCCACGAGCGGTGCGCCGATCGACGCGGCAATCTCGCGCGCGGCGAGCAGTTCCGCGCGCGGCAGCGAAGCCGAATCGGCGATCACGCCGAGCGCACGCTCGCCAAGCGCGGCAAAGGCCGCGTGCAAGAGCACCGAAGAATCGACGCCGCCCGAAAAGGCGACCGCGACATAGGGCAATCGTCGAAGAGCCGCGGACAGTTGCCCGCAGCGCTGTGTGTACGTGTCGTCGATGGCGTTGGTCGTGCTCACAGGTACTGCTGCAACTTCTTCACGTAGTCGGCCGCGGAATGGCGGAAGGAGGCCAGCTCCTCGGCACTGAGCTCGCGCACGATCTTCGCCGGCACTCCCGCGACCAGCGTGCGCGGCGGAACGCGAAAGTTCTCGCGCACGACCGCGCCGGCCGCGACCAGCGCGCCTGCACCGATCACGCTGCCGCCGAGCAGCACGGCGCCCATGCCGATCAGGGCACCGTCGCCGATCTCCACGCCATGCAACACGCAGCGATGTCCGATGGTCACCTCGCTGCCGATCACATTCGGCTTGCCAGTATCGGCGTGGATCATGGTCAGGTCCTGCACGTTCGTGCGCGCACCGATCGTGATCGGCGCGTCGTCACCGCGCAACACGCACCCAAACCAGATGCCGACGTCCGCGTGCAGCGTGACGTCACCGGTGAGCGTGGCGCCCTGAGCCACGAAAGCACCGCCTTCGAGGCGCCGGAAGAGTCCCTGTGCGGGGTAGATCGTCATCGTCAAAGGATCGCACGCACAGGCGCGAGCGCGCAACGTGCCGCCAATCAACTGCCCGGCGAGACGCCGAGCATGAAAAATGCGATCGCGTTGTGCAGGGCGTGGACAGCGAAGGGCGCGCTCAGACGTTGAGTGCGCAATTTCAGGCTGCCGAGCAGCAACGCCAGGCCGAAAATCGGCAGGAAGGCACTGTCGCCGTGCAGCGTGGCGAAGATCAGGCTCGCCAGGAACACTCCGCCGCGGTCGCCAAGGTTTTGGACCAGCAGCGGCTGCAGAAAACCGCGGAAGACGAGTTCCTCCAGGAACGGCATCACAGCGATGGCGATCAGCGCCGCCACGGCGCGCGCGCCGCCGTCGAGACTCTCGATGCCCAGGGCGATCTTCTGCGGCTCGAAAGTGCCGCCGATGCGTTCGAGGAGCCAAGGCCAGAGCAGCGTCAAGCCGAAAAGGCCGGGCAACAGCAGCACGTAGCAGCCGACCGCCACCGCCGCGGAGCGCAACGAACCCTGCGGTCGCAGACCCAGACTCGTGATGCCGTCCGGATCCAGGCGCGCGGCGAGCACGAGGATCAAGGCACTGCTCAGGCCGAGTCCCGAGGCGCTGCCGATCAACGCGCGCAGTCCTTCGGGCAGGCGCCCGAAGCCGCCGATCGATCCGAGCAGCACGGGTACGAATTGCATTGCCAAGGCCAGGACCGCCGCGACCAGCGCCGCGTGCAGGAAGCGCCAGCGCGCGAAGAAGACCTGCCCCTTGGGCGCGAAGCGCCGCGCCAACGTGAGGCAAATCGGCGTCAGTGCGAGTCCGGCGAGCAGCAGGGCCGCGCCGGCGAGCGCGAGCTCGCGCGAACCTTGCTCGAGCGTCTGCCCGGCTTCCTGGAGCGTCACGGACCGGGGCCGCCGCTGGTTGCGATCGTTCCCTCGAGCGGCGAACTTGCATTGGCGTAGAGCTTGCGCGGAATGCGTCCGGCGAGAAACGCCTGACGGCCGGCCTTGCAGGCGTCGCGCATCGCCGCGGCCATGCGCAGCGGCTCGCGCGCGCCGGCGATCGCCGTGTTGAGCAGCACGCCCGCGGCGCCAAGTTCCATCGCGATCGCCACGTCCGAGGCCGTGCCCACGCCTGCGTCGACGATCACGGGCAGCTTCACGAGCTCGAGGATGATGCGCAGCGCGTTGGGATTCAGGATGCCCTGGCCCGAACCGATCGGCGAGCCCGCCGGCATCACGCTGGCCGCGCCGAGTTCTTCGAGGCGCACGCACAGCCGCGGATCGTCCGAGCAGTAGACCAGCACCTGGAAGCCTTGGGCCACCAGTTCGCGAGTCGCCTCGAGTGTCCCGATCGGATCGGGAAGCAGCGTCTTGGGATCGCCGAGCACTTCCAGCTTGACCAGCGGCGTATCCAGGATCGCGCGCGCCAACAGGGCGGTGCGTATCGCGCTCGCCGCGTCGAAACAGCCCGCCGTGTTCGGCAGGATGTGGTAGCGCGAGCGATCGATGAACTCGAGCAACGACGGCCCTTTGTTCGCGTCGAGGTTGACGCGTCGCACGGCGACCGTCACACAATCGCTGCCTGAGATCTCGAGCGCGTCGCGCGTCTGTTCGAAGCTCGCGTACTTGCCGGTGCCGACCAGCAGGCGCGAGCGCAGCGACACGCCGCCGACATCGAGAGTCGCATCGCTTTCGTGCGCAGGAACGGAACGCGGCTCGGTCATCTCATCCGCCTCCGACAAGCGTCACGACTTCGATCGCATCGCCGTCCTCGAGCAAGATCGCCGTGTGCTCCCGCGAGCGCACGAGCTTCAAGTTTCGCTCGACCGCTACTGCGGCGGCCGACAGGCCGAGTTCCTCGATCAGGTCGGCCAGGTTTGCGCCGGCGCGCACCTGTCGCGGCTTGCCGTTGAGCTTGATCTCCAGACTGGGTTGCATGCGAAGGGACGATAGCCGAGTGACGAACAGGCCTCAAGGCGCGCAGCGTCCCACGCTCAATCGACGCGCACGAAAGCGCACTTCAGGTAACTGGATTCGGGCAGGGTCAGCAGCGCGGGATGGTCGGCGGACGCCCCGCACGTGGACAGCAGGTAGGCGGAACGGCCCGCCAGCGCGGCCGCCTCGCGCAGCGTGGCGACGAAGTCAGCCTCGCCCATGGCATGCGAACACGACGCGCTGACCAGAATGCCGCCCGGCTCGAGCAACTGCATGCCGCGCAGATTCAACTCGCGATAGCCGCGCTGCGCGCCGGGGAGTTCGCGTTTGTTGCGCGCGAAGGCCGGCGGATCGAGCACGACCATGCCGTAACGCTCGCCGCGCTCGAAGCGCGCGCGCAGATCCTTCATCGCGTCGACGCGTTCGAATTCCAGCCGCTCGCCGACCCCGTTGCGCGCGGCGTTGGCCAGCGTGCGTTCGCCGGCGCGCGCGGCCTGATCGAGACACAAGACGCGCGTCGCTCCGGCGAGCGCGGCCCGCACGCCGAACAAGCCGTCGTAGCTGAACACGTCCAGACAAGTGCGTCCGCGCGCGAACGCCGCCGCGAGCCGGCGATTCTCGCGCTGGTCGAGGTAGTGACCGGTCTTGTGCCCGCCCATGACGTCGACTTCGTATTCGAGATCGTCCTCGCGCACAACGATCGCGGCCTCGATCGATCCGCGCAGCACTTCAACGCGCGGCTCGAGACTCTCGAGCTTGCGCACGGAGGCGTCCGAGCGATCGAGCACATGCTTCACATAGGGAAGTTCCTCGAGCAAGAACGTCAGCCACAGATCGCGCAGACGATCGGCGCCGGCCGTGCCGCTCTGCAGCACGAGCGTGTCCGCGTAGCGGTCGACGACGAAACCCGGAAAACCCTCGGCATCGCCGCCGATCAATCGGCAGGCGCCGCGCGGACCTGCAAGACCGAGACGTTCGCGCACGGCGACGCAGTGTTTGACCCGCTCGCGCCAAAAATCCCCGTCGACGACACGCTGACCGCGCGCGACGAGCCGCACGCGAATCTTGGAGACCCGGCTGTACAGTCCATGACCCAGGCACTCGCCGTCGACGGCCTCGACGCGCACCAATTCGCCATGTTCGATCTTGGGCGAATCGCCGCTCGCCACGTCGTTCTCGAACAGCCAGAGATGGCCGTTGGTGAGCCAGCGCCAGCCACGCGGAGTCGGGATCAGGGCGTGCATGGGGCAAAGAGTCTCGCCTGCGGCGCCTCGTGCCGCGAGCATCAGCCCGGCTTTCCGTCACTTCCCGACCAAGGCCTCGAAACGTGCATCGGCCTGCAGGCTGGCCAGATCGGGATCGGTGCGGGCCCAGACGCGCTGGCGCTCGATCGCGCCGGCCGACTTGGTCCCCGGGCGCAGTTCGCGCGCAAGGTAGTCGAGCGCCAACTCCTTGTCGCCGAGCAGCGCATACGTGCATGCCAGGTTGTAGAAATTGAAGGGCGACTCGGGCATCTCGCGCAGCAGCGCGCGGGCCTCGTCCTTGCGACCTGCGCGGGCGCGGTAGCAGGCCAGCAACAGGCGCGTGAAGTCATCCTGGCGCAGTTCGAACGCGCGCTCGAAGTAGGCCAACGCCTTGGCCGGATCGCGAAGTTTCACGTTGGCGTTGACCGAAAGGCTGACCAGCACGTTCGAACGCACGGCTTTCGAGCGCAGATCGTCGAGCCCGGAGCTGGCGACCGTCTCGAGGCGCGACAGCGCGCCATTCAAGATCTTGTCGGCCTTATCCGGCTCGCCCTGATCGGTGGCGCAGGCGCCCAGCGTCGATTCAGCGCGCGCGATCAGCTCCTGGATGTAGGGCCCGCCGAAGAGGAAATCGGCGCGCGAAAGCGCTTCCTTCACGTTGCGGGCGAGCTCGGCGGCGGCTTCGGGTCGGCCTTCGTCGCGCAAATCGCCGGCCAGCTCAATCGCCAACGCCGAAGGCAGCCGCACGCGATGCAGGTCCGGCTCCGGCGACCGTTGCCCTGAGAGCACGCGCAGGGCATTTTCCAACTCGACACGTTCCGCGGCTTCCGCCGGCAGGCGGGCGAGTTCGCGTTGCACCTGCTCGATGCGCGAGAGTTCGATCTGCGTGAGCAGCGCCGAGCGTGTTGCGTCGAGCGGCTGAACCTCGCCAGGCACGGCGAAGCCAGGCAATTCATCGGGAACCGCAGCGGCCAAGGCACGCGCCAGCGCCAGCGCAAGGTCGAGCGGGTGCGCGCCCAGGCCGCGCTCCAGTTCCGGATTGGACAGCAACAGATCGAAGGGGCTATGGGAATGATGCACGAGCGTGTCGAGGTCGCCGGTCCAGGTTTCCAGCGTTCCCAGCGTCGCCAGCAACTGAGCGCGCAGCGAAAGCCCGTGCAGCGTTCGTCCGATGGCCAGGCACTCCGGTGCATCGAACGCGCGCCCCGCGCGCAGCAGCGCGAGCAGCGCATAGGACTCCACCACCGCGCGCTCCGCGGCGACTTCCGAAGCGAGCGCTGCGCCGGCATTGCCACTGCGTTCAAGGCCCTCCGCCGCCAGACCGCCGAGCAGCGTGCGCGCGAGTTCGAGCTGTGCCAAAGCAAGTTCGATCTTTCCACAGGCCAGTTGCGCCGCGGCGGCCAGCGTGTCCGCGACCGCCAGGTCGAAGCGTCCGCGCGTGTCGTCTGCGCGCGGCGATCCGAGCAGGGCCTTCAAGTGCTCGAGCGCGCTCAGGGCGCGCGCCGGATCCTTGCCTGCGGTCAGCGTGAACATTGCGCTGGCAAGCCACACGCGCTTGGGATCGACGACTTCAGGAGCCAGCAGCGCGCTGACGTCTTCGGCGCGTTCAGTAGCGCCAAGGAAGCGGGCGCGGGCCAAAAAGCCCTGGAATCCAAGCACACTGGCCGCGCGCACTGCCGGCGAGGGCGAACGGCCGCCGATCGAAAAGGGCAGCCGCGAACGCGGATCGATTCCGCCGCGTTCAGCCTCCGCCAGCGAAGCTCCATAGCCATCCGCGAGCAACACGCTGAGCGCGCGCTCGTCCAAACGCGGCCCCTTCCCGTCGAAATTCGACTGCACCATTTCGAGCAAGAGGCTGCCTGCCCGCGGCGAATTGGCCAGCGCCCGGGCGGCGAGCACAGCTTCGCTGCCGGACAGGCCGGCGGTCAGCCCGGCCAGCGCCCGCGCGGCAGGATCGAGGTCCGCGCGCGACAGCGCGTCGAGGGCGGCGGCGCGCACGGCAGGTTGCGTGCCGCCGCAGGCCATTTCGTACAGACGCGCGCAGGCGCGCTCGAGCTGCGGCGCGCTCGGACCGGGATGCTCGCGCAGAACTCGGCCGAGATAGCCGGCGAATTCCGCGCAAACGCCAGGACTTGGGTCCGCGCACAGCGGCAACACCTCGTCGAGCAACTCTCCCTCGCCGACTTGCCGAACCACATGGGCGCGGGAAAGCCTTGCGCTGGGCGTGGCGGCAACGAATCCATCCAAAGCCTCCCGTGCGCCCGCGTTGCCCGCCGCCGCGAGCGCAATGGCGGCCTTTTCGCGCAGCGCGAACTCCGGACTCTCGAGGTCGCGAACCAGCTTCCAAAGCTCGGGGCTGGTGACCTGTGGGCTGGCGAAGCCCAGAGCTGAGAATCCGAAAAGTTGAATCAGTAGGCCCGCGCACACGGCCCACAGCCGTCCGACGGCACAGTCCCGGACACCACCGGAAGCGCGTGGGCGGCCTAGATGAGGTCGATCAGGTCCTGTGTTGGGCTGGGATTCCATGGCCTGTGGCCGAGGACGCAGACTCGCTCGCTCGGCCCCCGCCGTTGACTGTGGCGGGCGGATATACCACACTGTCGGCTCGAACTCTCTCCGGCCTAGCGGCCGCTGCCAGGGAGGGTGCGCTGTCGAGAGCGGGGCAACCCGCTCTTTTCGTTCCAAGACAACCCGATCATGCCTGTGTGCCCCGCGACGGGCAGCGAGCCTCCACGCGGACCTTCCGCCTGGGCGTCGACGCCATCGCACGCACGCCGGCCGCCTCCTCCAACCTACCTCCAACCACTTCGAGCCATGAACAAGGAAGACTTCCTGCGGATGATTGACGTCATTCACCGCGACAAGGACATCCCGAAGGAGGTCATCTTCCTGGCACTGGAAGAGGCGCTGGCACTGGGCGCGCGCAAGCGCCTGGGCGCCGGGGAAGACCTCGTGGTCAAGATCGATCGCAAGACCGGCGACGTCTCGATGGAAGACGACGAGGAGGTCTACGAATTCGACCTCCAGGAGCTCGGCCGCATCGCCGCTCAGGCCGTCAAGCAGGTCATGTTGCAGAAGTTCCGCGAGGCGGAACGCGACGTGCTCTACGACGAGTACGAGAGCCGCGTCGGCCAGCTGGTCAACGGCAACGTTCAGCGTTACGACGGCGACGAGCTCGTCGTCAATCTGGGCAAGGTCGAGGCCTATTTGCCCAAGGAAGAACGGGTGCGCGGCGAGACCTTCGCACCCGGCGATCGGATTCGCGCCATCGTGATCGAGGTACGCAAGGACGGTCCGCGCGTTCGGATCATCATCAGCCGCGCGCACGCCGACCTCGTGCGCAGCCTTTTCGAACTCGAAGTGCCCGAAATCGCCGACTCGATCATCGAAATCAAGCGCGTGGTCCGCGAGCCGGGCTACCGCACGAAGATGGCCGTGATCTCGCAGGATCCGAAGATCGATTGCATTGGCGCCTGCGTCGGCGTGCGCGGCTCGCGCATCAAGGCCGTGATCGACGAATTGCGCGGCGAGCGCATCGACATCATCCGCTGGAGCGACTCGCTGGAAACGCTGATCATGAACGGTCTCAAGCCGGCGACGATCCATCTGGACAACATCTATCCCGACGTCGACAAGCGCA
>JAYUOR010000480.1:0-3319 GCA_043760765.1 Planctomycetota bacterium
TTCCGGCGCGGAAGGTTTGAGCAGGGTCGCGCGGCGGTGCAATGCAATTGCGCGCTCGACATCACCGTTCGTGGCGAGGAACACGCCGTAACTGGTCAGCGCTTCCGCGCTGTTCGGCGTCAGTTCCGCGATCGACGCGCGCCACAGGCTTGGGTCCGCCGTCCGGCTCGTCTCCGAGTACGCGAGCACGCAAAGCGGCACGATGAACAGCCCCCATTTCCAGGCGTGTCTCGTCCAGGGCGGCAAGCGCAGCGCGGGCGAGGCTTGCGGCGACTCGCTCGCGATTCCAAGGCTCTCGCGCATCTCGCGCTCGCGAACTTTCCAGATGAAACCGTCGAGATAGAAGTGGAACAGCGCCGAAGCCGCGAGCAGGCCCAGCAGGACATCGCGAACGGTTTCCGAGGCGACCAATCCGCTGAAATAACCCAACGATCCGTAGGCGACGACCATACCGACATAGAGACCGATCAGGCTGCCGCTGGAGCGAAACAGGAAACGCGTGAAGCCCGTGACACCGTCGGCTTTTTGCGTACGTGAGCGCTGGAACATCCACACCAGCGCGAGGTACTGCACATCGTGGAAGACATCGAAGAGTGCGATGCCCGCGACCAGATGATCAACCGCGGCCATGCAGAACCACCAGAAGCCGAAACTCATGCTCAAGAAGAGCAGCTTGACCGGATTGGGGCGCGTGCCGCGGCTCCACGACAAGGCCAATCGTGCGACGAATGCGATCGTCAAGGCCAGCGTCAGTACGAGCCACGCAGCGCGCGCCGTTTGCAGTGCACCGGCTGGGATCAGCGGCGCACCGCAGCGATAGTAGATCTCGAGCGCGTACGCGACACGGCTATCGGAGTAGATGAGCGGTGCCACGATCCAGGCCGCGCACAGCGCGTGATCCAAGCGGCTCGTCCAACGCGAAACCGAGCCGACTTTCGCATCGTAGATGCGCGCGAAACCATAGACCTGCATCAACGTGTGCCAGGTCGTCCACAAGAACGTGATCAGCACCACCGCGCCGAGACCGCGCAGGGAAAACGTGACGCAGACGAGTACGAGGAAGATCGGCGCGAGCACCAGCCGCGCCCGAAAGCGCCGAAACAATTCGCGATCGCCGTACGCGCGCAGCATTCCCGGCAGATGATGTCCGAGCGCACCGAAAGCGCCAAGGTAGAGAATCAACTCCTGCACACCCGGCCGATTCGGCGCGGCAAAAATCAGCGGCGCCAAGAAAAGCGGCACGCCTATGAACAGGCACGCATCGACCCAGGGGCTCTGGATCCAGACCGAAGGCGCGCGGCGAGCGAAGACGGCAGGATTCGAACTCGTGTCGGTCATCGAAGAGGGCGCAGACCCGTTCGGCGAGTGTAGACCAACTGTGCTCCGTCGTTGGATCAGCCTTCGACGAGCCGCAGTTTGAAGCAGGGTCCGCCGGCGTCGAGAAATGGGACGAGGCGTTTGGGTTTTTGACCTTGTCCGGTCCAGGAAGCGGACTCTCTCAAGGTCTCGTCGTTGCAGGCAGTATCGACGGAGCCGAGACTTGCATCCGATGCACACGGATCAACCTAGCGTCGCGCCGCCGTGGTGGTTCCTCCTGCTTTCGCCCGTGCTCGCCTTCACGCTCGTCTTCGCGGCGTTCGGGCCGGCACTGCAGGGCCAGTTTCTCGGCTGGGACGACGGCGAGGGCGTAGCTCAGAACGCGGACTTGCGGCTCGAGGGCACGGCGGGGCTCGCGTGGCGATTCACGACGCGGCACATGGGGCACTATCAGCCGCTGTCGTGGTGGTCGCTCTTGCTGGATGTCGCAGACGCGCCGGTGGGGGAACTAGGACCGCGCGAAGCGGCGCGCTGTCACCGTACGAATCTCTTGCTGCACGCGCTCGGTGCCGTGGCGTTTGCATTGTTGGCGGAGCGATTGCTGCGCGCCGCTTGGCGTGATTTGCCTTCGCCAGCTTCCGTCAACGCCACTGCGCTCGCCGCACTGTTCGCGAGCTTCGTCTGGGCCTTGCATCCGCTGCGCGTCGAATCGGTTGCGTGGATCACCGAGCGCCGCGACGTGCTCTCGGTGGTTCCGCTCTTGCTTTGCGTCTACATGTATGTGCTCTGGGCCGAGCGGCGCGAAGTGCCGTCGCGGGGCGGTCGGACGGGATTTCTCGTGGCGAGTCTTGCGCTGCTCGTGATTTCGCTGCTCGCCAAAGCGTGGGGAATCGTCGTGCCGGCGCTGCTCATCGTGCTCGATTTCTATCCGTTGCGCCGCGCTCGATTCGGCTGGCGTACGCTCGGGGTGTTGCTCGTGGAAAAGACGGCCTTCATCGTCCCGGCCGCAGTCTTCGCGTTCCTGGCGGCGTGGGCGCAGTCGTCGCAGCCCGATGCCATGCCGAGCCTTGCCGAGCACACGCTGCTCGAGCGCACGTTGCAGGCCGCGTACGGGATCTGCTTCTACACCTGGAAATCGATCGCACCCACAGGTCTGATGCCGCTCTACGAATTGCCGAGGGACATCTCGCTCTTTGACGCGCGCTTCCTTGGTTGCGCAATTGCCGTCAGCGCGGTCGCGGCGCTACTGTTCGCGCTGCGACAACGCTTGCCGAGCCTGTGTGCCGGCGCGATCGCCGGCGTGATCCTCGTGGCACCCGTGCTCGGGTTCGCGCAAGCGGGTCCGCAACTGGTGGCCGATCGCTACGCGTATCTTTTCGGCCTCGCGTTCGCGCTGCTCGTCGCCGGCCTGTTGCTCGCGTGGAGCCGCGCGCTGCGTTTCATTCCGTGGATCCTCGGTGCAATCCTGCTTGTGCTGCTCGCGGTCGCGACGCGCGCGCAAACGGCGGTCTGGCACGACACGCAGAGCCTGTGGTCGCATGTGCTCGCGCGCGAACCCGCTCATGTGGTCGCGAACCTCTCGCTAGGTAACGAGTTCGCGCGCTGCGCAGCCGGCGCGCAGGATGCGCAAGCAGCCGCGCAGATTTTCCATGCGGCCGAACGCTGTTTCACGGCCGGATTGAACGCCTCCGACGATCCACGTTTCGCGGCAAAGCTCGCGCTGATCCGTCGCACGCTCGCCAGGTTGGAGCCGGAGCTCGAATCAGAACATCTCCACGCGGCGAGCGATTTCTCCGAACGCGCCGTTCAGCTCGCGATCGCCACGGGCCGTGTGAAACCGGAAACGCGGCTCGAGCACGGCATCCATCTGCTCTCGATCGGCCGCATCGACGAGGCGCTCGTGGAATTGGAGTGGTACGCAAACGCGCGCCCCGACGACCCGCGCGGTCAACGCGCCCTGGAACAAGCTCGCGGTGCCCGGTAATTCACCGGCGTTTATTAC
>JAYUOR010000481.1:0-3312 GCA_043760765.1 Planctomycetota bacterium
CGAACGATTCATCGAGATGCACCGGGTTGTGATCCCCGGACAGTTCGGCGAAGGCGGCGATGTCCGCCTCGCTGATCGTGCGCGGTTCGGAGAGAAAACTGTCGCCGATGGAGAGTTCGTCGAAGGTCTTGCCATGCCCGAGTCCGGGGGTCGTCATGGAGGGACGGTACCCGAAGCCGGGCGTCGGGCTAGTGGCCCAGGTTGCGATGCAGCATAATGTACATTATCAGACATCACATCTGCCTGGAAACGGCCGGGGGCGCGCCTGCTCAAGGGATTCGCCAGTGCGGTCGACAGCCGAGTCAGCATGAAAGTTCCCATTTGCTTGCCCCTGCTTGCCTGTCTGCTCTGCGCCTGCGCCGGGCCCGACGCGCGCGAGGATCGCGCCGCGACTGACGCCACTTCATCTGCGACGGCGTCGGCCGATGTCGCGCTGACGCTGCCGCCTTACACCGAGGTGCACGCCAACTGGAAGCAGCGCATCGACCAGCCCTACGTCTTCGTGGACTGGGTCGGCAGCTACACGCGCATCGGTGAGGCGCTCGCGCAGGCCGACCAACTCGTTCGCGATCAGGGGCTCGAGCCCAGCGGCCCGCCATTCGCCCTGTACTACGACGACCCCGGTCACGTGAAGACCGATGCCTTGCGTGCGCGGGCCTGTTTTCCGGTGAATGTCGTCGTGACGCCGAAGGCTCCGCTGAAGTACGACCAACTCGAGAGCACGACGGTCGTGTACGCCTTCGTGGCCGGGCCCTACCCGGAGGTTGCGCGCAGCTATCCGGGCCTGTTCGACTACATGCGTTCGCTGGCCTGGTCGGAGGATGGTCCGATTCGCGAAACTTATCTGGTCGATCCAGGCAAGGTGCGCGATTGGAATCAACTCATTACTGAAGTGCAGATTCCGGCCGCGATGCGCTGATCGAGATCGGGCCTGCGCGCGCGAACGATTCAGATCAAATCGGCGAGCTTGGAAATCTGCGGCGGGTAAACGCACACGACTCGCCATTCAGATTCGGCGGTCTTCTCGGCGCGCAGGTAGTCGCCGGCTTCGACGTGTGCCGCGGCCTCCTTCGCGATCGCGACGGCGCGCGCCTCACCCTTTGAACTTCGCGCGGCCGATCCACCTTCGTAGCCGAGCATCTCGCCGCCTTCATGCAGTTTTCCAAGCCGCGCTCGCAGGCGCGCGTTCGCGGCGCAGACGCGCGGCAGTGCATTCGCAAGTCCCTCGCGCGAAGGCGCGAGCGCGCTGGCTAACGATACTGCGTGTTGTTCCTCTGCCCAGGCCGCGAACTCGACCAGCGCGTTGAACGAGCGCTCGGCTTCGGCCGCGTCTTGAGCGCGTTCCGGAAGCCAAAGGCAAGCGAACATGAGCAGATCGCGTTCGCCGAGGTTTTCAAACACGCCCTGCGCCATTGCAAACTGAGCAAAGTTCGCGATCGCGGCCAACGGCCGGGCCGCCTCGGCACCGCGTTCGCGTTCCATGTCCCACAGGAACTCGATCACCATCGCGCCGACGACTCCCGGAAAATCGGGCGCGGTGGCGTCGTCGCCTGCATCCTCCGGCTCGATCTCCAGCTCGCGTTCGAGATCCGCGAACAGCGCCTCGAGGTCGTCGGTCTGTGCGCGACGCGCGTCAAAGTCCGAGAGCGCGCGCTGCACCTTGTTCGCCGGTTTGGCGCCTGCCGCCTTGCGCTGCTGTGATTGTGCATGGCGCTTGTCCGGCGTTGCGTCGCTTTGCGCCGGCGGGGCGCTCAGCACCGGCCAGGCCTCTGCCAATGCCCGCCGGGCGGCATCGAGATCGACTTCGGTTTCAAAGGCGAGCTGAGCCAGAATCTCACCGAGCCGGTCGCCCGCGCCGGGCAGCACGTGCAGCGGATCGAAGGGCTCCGAAGCGAGTCCGGCCAACACGTCGTCGACCTCCGCCGGCGTGAGCCCGCCTTCTTGGAGGCAACGTCGAGCGGCGCTTACGGTCGTGAGCGCAAGCCTGCGCAACTCGCTCGCGGCGCTGGCTGCCTGCGCGCTGGGCGTGGCGTGGATCGGGCTGCCGAAGAACATCGATTCGAGGTCGCGCTGCGAAAGGCGCAGCACTCCACGGCGGCCCTCGCGGGCACGCTCGAGGTCCGTTCGAACCGCGGCGAGCAAGTCGGCATCACGAAAAAATCCAGAGGCGTGCGAGATGCGATACAACGCGTCTCCCACGGGAAAGACTCGGCCGACCAGCATGTCGCCGGCTTCCAGGGCGCGGCTGGCATCGGCTTCCTCCAGCGGATACTCACCCAAACCGGCAAGGTCGCGGACCCAGATGCCTTCTCCGGCTCGCACGCCGGTGATCTCGAACACGCTGGCGAACGAACCCAAAAGCGCTTCACGTCCCAGGACCAATTCGGTCTCGTCCGCGTCATCCGAGTTCGCACCGAGCACTTGCGCGGGCACGAGCTCGAGCGACTCGCTCGGGCGCTCGAGCAAGAACCACTCGGCATGCCGGCGCTCGGCCATTTCGAGGGTGCGAGGTGTGCCGGCGACGGCGGCGCCGAGGAATTCGCTGCGGCTGGTAGCGAACTCGCTCCAGGCACTGGCATTGGAGCGAGCGCGTTCGAGGAGTTCGTTGAAGGCGCGTTCGATCGTGGTTTGCGGTATCAGCATCTTCGATAGTCAATGGGCCGAACAGTGTAGCCGCTCACCGGCCGCGCCCCGAAGCTCGCGTTGACAGGCCCGGGAGGCTGGGTTACCGTCGCCTGCCTGTCTGTGACAATTCCATGCCAGCCCGGTTGGGGAAGCAGGTGCGAAACCTGCACGGTCCCGCCACTGTAAGTCGCTGTCACAATCCGCGGTTCGATGCGAGTGCCTCCCCCATCGGGAGTCCACGCTCCTTTGAGCCAGCCACTGGTGCCCTGGGTACCGGGAAGGCGAGGGTTGTCGACCACAAGCGGCGAGTCAGGATATCCGCCGAGCTGCGCCCACCTGCTGAACTCCGGGAGAGGGTTCGGTGCGCGCGCCAGTTTGGCAACGGGCGAATTCCAATTCGGGATTCGACTCCGCGGCCGACTTCGCTCCGCCCTGAAACGCTCTTTGGGTTCGGCTTCGACGAAGGATCGAACCCCATGAAGAAGCTAGTTTTTGCCGGAGCCGTTGTGCTCCTTTCCCTGTCGGCGCTTGCCGACGTTTCGTCGTCCGGCTACGCCGTGACGAGCTCCGCAAGCCCGGCCTTTGCCGCGCCGATGACGACGTTGCCCAGCGGCGACTACGTCACGTTCGACGGTCAGAACATCGACCGCTGGACGGCCCAGGGAGCATTCGTTCAGTCGCTGGGCA
>JAYUOR010000482.1:0-3312 GCA_043760765.1 Planctomycetota bacterium
CCCCACAGCGGAAGCTGCCAATCGCCCCAGAGCGGAAGGTTTTTTGCCTCGGTTGATTTTGCCGTCGACGGAATCGGCGAGCGCGTGATCGGATCGCGATGGATGAAATCGAAGATGCCGTGGCCGCCTGGATTCAGGCCGGTGATGAAATTGGACCAGGCCACGGGACTCTGCGGCGGAGTCGAAGTACCCAGAGAATGCAGTCCGTTCTCATCGACGAGCTGTTTGAAATTCTTCGTCAGCTCCGGGAAGCGCTGCATCGTTTCGGCCAGGATTTCCGGATCGAGTCCGTCGATGCCGAGCACGACGACGCGATCGAATTTCGGCGAGACGATGGCTCCGCCGCGCGCGCCGCGCGGATGCCGCGTGGGATCCGCAGGCTCGACGCGTCGCGGGACCGCCATCCAGACCATCGCGAACAGCGCCGCAAGCGCTGGGTACGTCGTCCAACGCGGCAGTTTCATCGCGCGACTCCCGCAGGCGCTGCGCTGCGTGTGGGCTTCGATTCTTGTGCCGTGCTCGGCCCGAACAGCGACTTGCCCTGCATGTATCCCGGCACGTCGACGCTGAATTGTTCGAGCACGCTAGGCGCGATGTCCATCAGATTCGGTGTCGCCGTGTTGATCCTGCGATTGCAGAAGAATACGCCGGGCACCAGGCGCGGATCGACGCAGTGATCGCCCGACCACGATTTCGTGTTGTCGGTGAAGATCTCGCGCGGCACGGAGCCCGTCGCGCAATCCCACGAATGCCGGAATCCCTTGTGGTAGCCGATGAGCATTTCAGGGGCCATGTCCGCATAGGGCCCCTTGTGAATTTCGCGCGTGAGGAAGACTTCGCGGATCACCGGCTGGCCGTCGCTCGGATCGCGCAGCGCTTCCAACTTGGCTTTCAGCTCGCGCGAAAGCGCATCGACGTCCTTTTTCTCGACGATGCCGTGCGCTTCGCGGCCGACGCGATTGATGAACACGCCGGTGAGCCCCAGCGTGAACGCGCGCGTCTTCGACCAGTCGACTTTCGCGAACCAGTCGGGCGAAGTTTCACTGCCCTCTTTCAAGAACAGATAGCCGTTTTCCTTCAGCCACGTATTCAGGTTCACTCCGCGGCGGAAATTCGTGAAACCGTGGTCGGAAATCACCATGAGCACGGTGTCCGGATCGGGCCCGAGTTTTCCGCGCAGCTCGCCGACCAAATCGTCCATCTTGCCGTACATCTCGGCCATCACATTCTTGTGCTGCTCGATGTCCTTGCCCGCGTTGGCCGGGTGCGTCGGATCGAGGTAGCGATAGAACATGTGGCTGATGCGGTCGGAGGTGTCGAAGACCACGGTGACGAAACCGCGGCGCGTCTTGTCGAGCACTTCCCACAGCTGCTTCTTGCGCTCCTCGCAGATCAACCACGATTGCTTGAGGAAAGCTTCTTCGTCGATCACGCGCTCGTTGAGCGCCCAGGTGTCCTCCGCGAGACCCAGCGTCGCGAATTGCCCCAGCGTCTTCGCTAGATAAATGGCATAAACGAAGGGATGGCTGATCGGCATCACCGGACTGTCCGGATTGATGTTGATCGGCGTGACGTAGATCTCGACGTCCTTGTCGTCCCAGGTCTGCACGTACAAGCGCGCGATGCCGGTGATCTTGCCGAAGGGCACGACCATCCAAGGTGTGTACTCGCGGAAGCCGACGGTCGCGGTTTCCGTGCCGATCGTGAACGTCGCCTTGCGCGACTTTTCGTCGAACTCGACCTTGAACGGGCATTTCATCGGCGTGCGATCTGCTTCGGGCGGGCCGGTCAAGTTCGATTCGACGACACCGCCCACGCAGCGAATCTGATATTGCTGACCGCCGATGTGTTTCCCCGCGGGTCGTTGCTTCGTCGAGTAAAACGAGAACGAACCCTGCGTGCCCTGCAAGTCGGGCACGCACATGCCGCTGAGCAAAGTTCCGTTCTTGAACGGCTGCGGCGGAAACGTGATCGGCACGCGGATGATCGAAGACCAGACGTAGTTGGCGCCGAGCAGTTTCCAGAATGGCTGGCTCTTTTGCAGCGAGCGCCAGGTTGCCTTGTGTCCGAAAGGAACTTTCGCGAAACCCAGATTGAGCGTGCGCGGCAGGGTGTGCGTTTCCGACGACGACAGCACCGGCATGTACGAGCACGGATCGCGCGTCAAGAAGTCGTAGATGTTGTGCCGCGATGCGTCGACGCCGGTCGCGTACGACGACCAGGCCACGGGCGAAATCGAAGGACAAGCCGTCTGCAGCGGCGAGAAGACGCCCTCTTCGGCGAGCTTCTTCAGGTTGGGCATGCGGCCTTCGCCCATGTAGCGCTGCACGAGGCCCGGATCGAGACCGTCGAGACCGAGCACGATGAAGCGCTTGACCTTGGGCTTGGGCCGACCGCTCATCTGCACGAAGCGATAGGCAGCTTTGAACGGCCAGACCAGCACGATGCCGATGGCCATCAAAAAGGTGCCGGCGAGAATCAGCACCGAGCCAGCCGCCGCGAAGCCCGCGCCGGGCCCGATGTAGCCGAAGGCGAATCCAGGGCCCGAGCCCGCGGCCAGCGCGACCGAGGTCCATGGGCCACAAAGAATGGCAGCGGCGACCATGCAGGGAACCAGCAGCGATCCGAGGATGGCCTTGGGGGGCAGGAGTTGCTTCAAAGGTAGAGAGGTCGGCGCGCTTTGCCCGAAGGCTGACTATCGAGCCCGACATCCCCCGGGCTGGAGTCAGGCCCGCCTGTGCCGGAAACCCTCCCCCGCCGGGCCGAGCGGGCCCCTGCGAAGCGGGAATCTAGCACACCAAGTGGGCTGGGCAGGCAGTTCGGGATAGCCCACGCCGGGCTAGGGCTAGATGCCTGGTCACCAACCCGCTCGAACCGCCGCCGCGAGCCCGACCACGGCGAGTGCGGCGATGATGAACATCCACAGGATGCTCGAGACGAACATCGACTCGGCGATGATCGCCAGACCGCAGACGAGTTGCGGCAGGCGCGACTGCTTCTTGCCGTACATGAAGAAGCCGCCGCCGACGGTGCTGACCAGCATCGAGGCCATGATCCAGTTGGCGGAAAAGTCCATGGCCCGTTTATCGACCACGAAACCAGGTGTAGTTGCACGATAATCCCCGCCGAGCCCAGACAGCCGACCAGCCACCCGTCTGGATCGGCGCGCTGCGCGGATGCAGGGGGTGGCTGGTCGGCGGTCCGACGCCATCAGCGCAGGACTAGCAGCCCGTTGAAAAAGTCCCTGCTGCGGCCGAGCGCGCTTCGGCGATGCCGCGTCGCGCTCGGAAAATGGTGCTCAGCGGCCAGGCA
>JAYUOR010000483.1:0-3296 GCA_043760765.1 Planctomycetota bacterium
TTTCGCACGGGCGCGAGCTTGGCAAGCAGCGGATGGTAGTGCGGCGCGAACAGGAAGGTGATGCCCAGTTCGTCGAGCAAGCGACGCGATCCTTCCGGCGTGAGGTCGAGCGGCATGCCGGCCGCCACGAGCATGTCCGCGCTGCCTGAGCGCGAACTCATGCTGCGGTTGCCATGCTTGATCACGCGCGCTCCGGCGGCTGCGGCAACCACCGCCGCGGCCGTGGAAACATTGAACATCGACAGTCCGTCGCCACCCGTGCCGCAAGTGTCTATGGCGTCTCGATGGTCGTGCTCAAAGGCGCGCATGTGTTCGCGCAGCGCTTGTGCGGCTCCGGCGATCTCGTCGGCATCTTCGCCACGCGTTGCGAGCGCGGCCAGCAGCGCGGCGAGCGTCATTGAGTCGACGTCGCGCTCGAGCAGTTCGCCGACGAGCGCGCGCGACTCGTCGCGGGAAAGTGTTTGCCCGCGCACGACAACTGCCAAGCTCTGAGTCAAGTTCATGGCAGCCGGGCTCAGTCAGCGAACGAGAACCGGCTCGCCGGCCAACGCCAGGAAGCGCAAGAAAATGCGCTCGCCTTGGGGTGAAAGGATCGACTCGGGATGGAACTGCACGCCATAGCGCGGCAGCGTCGCGTGGCGCACGGACATCACAAAGCCGTCGCGGGTCCAACTGGTCAACACCAGCTCTGCAGGCAAGCCATCGCGCTTGGCGCGCAGGGAGTGGTAGCGGCCGGCCTGGAACGGATTCGGAAGGTCGCGAAACAAGGGCTCGCCTTCGTGGAACACCAGCGAACTCTTTCCGTGCGTCGGCAACGGATCACGTTCGAGTTCACCGCCGTAGTGTTCGACCAGACCTTGGTGCCCGAGGCACACGCCAAGGATCGGGAGTTGGTCGGGCGCGCGACGGATGAGTTCAGGCTGGATGCCGGCGTCCTTCGGTCTGCCGGGACCTGGCGAGAGTACGAGCGCGGTCGGCGACAACGCCAGCAGCTGCTCCACGTTCAGCGCATCGTTGCGCAGCACGACCACTTCGACGCCGAAGTGAGCGATCGCCTGATAGATGTTCCAGGTGAACGAATCATAGTTGTCGAGCAACACGATCATGCCGGGCCTCCGCCGTTCAAGGTTGGCTGGTTGCCGCTGGCTGCGAATGCGCTGCCTTGGGCCGCGCGCGCGGCATCGAAAAGTGCGCGCGCCTTGTGCATGGTTTCACGACGTTCGGCTTCTGGATCCGAATCGAAAACGACGCCGGCGCCGGCCTGGACCGAGAGCACGCCGTCGCGTGCCACGAAGCTGCGGATCGTCAGCGCCATGTCGAGGTTTCCGTACGCATCGAGGTAGCCGAAAGCGCCCGCGTACGGACCGCGAGTATCGCGTTCGAGGCCTGCAATCAGTTCCTGCGCGCGAACTTTTGGCGCGCCGGACACGGTACCGGCAGGGAAGGTCGCGCACAGCGCCCCAAGCGCGTCGAACGGACTCGCCAGTTCGGCGTCGACGCGCGAGACCAGATGCTGCACACGCGCAAAGCGCTCGAGCACGCGATGTTCGCGCACGCGCACCGTGGAAATGCGCGCGACGCGGCCGAGATCGTTGCGAGCCAGGTCCACCAGCATGTCGTGCTCGGCACACTCTTTGGGATCGGCCACCAATTCGTCGCCGAGGCGCTCGTCGCTGCGTTCGTCATCGCCGCGCGGACGCGTGCCCGCGATCGGTCGCGTCTCGACGAGACGATTGCGCACGGAGACGAGCCGCTCGGGCGAACTGCCGATCAGCGTCAGCCCATCCGCCTCGAAGAAGAACATGTGCGGGGAAGGATTTTCGAGCCGCAGCACGCGGTAGAGCGTGAAGGGGTCGCCGGAAAAGCGCTGTTCGAAACGCTGCGACAATACAGCTTGGAAAATCTCGCCCTGCGCGATCGAGGCACGCAGTGATTCGACGCCGCGGCGAAAGTCCTGCTCAGCGCATGTGCTCTGCCATTCGCCCGCCAAGCGCAGATTGCCCAAGTTGCCGGCGCTTGCCTCGCTCAGCGTATCGTGAGCGAGTTTTTCCAGGTGCGCCTGCGCAGCGTCGAACCCGGCTGCGCCCGTTTCGCAGCGCGTCACGAAGTAGAGCCGTTGTGCCGCGTGGTCGAAAGCCACGACATCGTCGTAAAGATCGAAGGTCGCGTACGGCACGTTCCAGGGATCTTCCTTGGCAAGCGGAACGCGCGCTTCGAGCACACTGGAATACTCGTAGGCCAACCATCCGATCCAGCCTCCGAGGAATGGCGCGGGCGGCTTGGCCAGTGGTCGCGGACGAAGCGGGGCAAGCGAGCGCAGCGCCGCACACACATCGCCGTCGAAACGCTCCGCCCGCCGTCCGGGCCTCGTGACCATGACTCCCTCGCGCCGCGCACGAACGCTCACGGAGGGATCGATCCCAAGGAAGGAGTAGCGTGAAAGACGCGCAGGTCCCTCCGCGGATTCGAGCAGGCAGACGCGGTGCCCACGCGCGCGCAGCGCCAGGAAGGCCTGCACGGGAGTCGACAAATCCGACGGCCACGCCGCCCAAGCCAGCTGGGCTTGGGTCGCGTCGTCAGGTGTGGAGCGTTCGTAGGGCGGGTTCACGATCTTCGACTCTCGAGTTGGGCGGTAAAAGCAATCGGGCCTCCGCACTGCGAAGGCCCGAGGATCATCACTGGCAGGGTCGGCGAGTGCTCACGAGAGTGAGCAATCCGGGCCCCGAGGATCCTCGGGCCGGGGCCACCACCACTGATTTGAAATGTGCGTGCACATCGTGACCAGAGCCTACCCCAGGATAGCGAGCATGCAAGTGACCGGCCTCGATGCTTGCCGAGTGCAAGATTCTCGGTTCAGGCGTCAAAGTACGTCCGTCGATCGTTTGGGCCCGCTCGCAGCCCACGGCTGCTGCCGGCGCCGTACGTCCGCAACCTCGTTGCGTGTGCTTGAAGTATGGCCGGGAAATCGCCTGTCGGCGCGCAGCCCGGCTCGACCGCCTTGAAGTACCCTAAGACTGCCGATGAGCGACCGCCATCCTCACGATCAATGGAAGCGTGTGCGCGCACTGCTCGAAGAGGCGCTCGAGCTCGACCTCGCGCAGCGCGCTGAGTTCTTGACGCGCGCTTGCGGAACAGACGCACCTCTGCGCGACGAAATCGAGGCGTTGCTCGCCGCGGAGCTCAAGTCCGGCCTCACGCCCCCGACTCCCGGCCCTGCAGTCCTCGATTCGATGCTCGCGGCCGACGACCCGCTGCAGCCCGGCCACACGCTCGGCCCCTGGCGCCTCGAACGTGTC
>JAYUOR010000484.1:0-3294 GCA_043760765.1 Planctomycetota bacterium
ACGTCGGTGGCCAATTGCCGGCGATGAATTTCCGAAGCAGCGCGCGCAGCGCGTAGAAAAATCCGATCACGCAGATCGCTTCGATCGCCAGCGCGCAATCGAGTTGCGTGAATCCCAACTTCGCGTTGAGCCCCGTGGCTTCGACTGCCCGCACGAGCGTCGGGACCAGCACGCGATTCTGGTAGGGCGTCTCGGCCGCGTAGGCGCAAAGCCGATCGAGGGCCGCCTCTGGATGGATCAGATTGCGCGCCTGGTGGAAGTGCGCGAACAGCACGGCGAAGGCCGCAACGGCTGCGAACAACGCCGCTTCGAGCGGTAGCGGGTGTCGCGCGGGCGGTTGTGCGGGATCCATCCCGCGCGAAGATAACCGCGCCGAGGAGCTTCTCTCTGTCCGCCTTCGGCCCGCGACGGGGAGGGCGACGCTAGGATGCACGCGTGGGCCCCCAACGAAACGTCCTGATCGCGCTCGTCTTGGTGCTGCTGCTCGGCGTCGGGTGGAGCCTCTGGCGGATCTCGTCGATCGAACCCCTGACTCCGCCGCCCATGGGGCTCGAGCACTCGCGCGGCAACCTCGAGATTCCTACCCCGGCCGGTGCGCAATCGACCAAAGGTCGCGAGTCGACTACTTCCGCGAGCCGCCCCAGCGACGATCAGCAGGCCGCGATTGCCTCCGGCCGGGTGCGCGGGCAGATCGATGTCGCTCCCGGCGCAACGTTTCCGGCGCAGTTCGAACTTGTCGTGGCGAGCGACTCAGTCCCTGAACGAGTCTTTTCGTTCAGCGCGGCCGATCGCATCGTGACCCTTGACCTTCCGCCGGGCCGTTCGCAGCTCTCGGCGCGCGCCGACGGCCTGGCCTCGAAACCGCTGACCGTGGTTCGCGAACCGGGTACCCAGGTCCCTCCCTTCCGACTGGTGCTCGAAACCGGTGGCCGCCTTGGCGGGCAGGTGCTCGATTCGCGCGGCGCCCCGCTCGCAGAGCTTCCCGTTTCACTCGTGACCAACAGCGCTCCCGACCTGCGCACGGTCGCCACGGACGGCGAGGGCCGCTACAGCTTCAACGATGTGCCCGTCGGTGCCTACCGCGTGATCTTCGGCGTCCCGGAGGGCCCGATCGCCCCGGTGGTCGCCGTCGAGGTCTCGAAGAACGAGGTCCGCGACGTTCCGCCCCAGACCATGCCCGACCTCGGCGAGGCGGAGATCCGCGTGCTCGACCGCGCGAATCAGCCCGTCGAAGGTGCGCGTGTGCGCGGTCCCGGTCAGCTCGGCGGCTTCGTCGATGGCGTGAGTGACCGAAACGGCATCGTTCGCGCGCGCTTCCTGCCGGCCGGCAGCTTCTACCTGACCGCCGCGATCGCGAGCGGACGGACCGGACAGGCCACGCTCGAGGTCGAGGTCGGTCGCATCGGCCGCGGCGAAATTCGGATCCGCGACTGATCTTTTTCCGCGGACGCACCGATCGGCGATTGCGCCCTCGCGCGCACGCGGAGTAGATTGCACACGCGCCACGTGGAGGGCGCATTCGTCCGGTCAACTCCCGCTCGCGCAATTTTTTGCCGAGCGAGTCCCGGGCAACATCCCATCGTCCCCTGGCCCTGAAACCACCAAGCGCGTGGAGCGGATCGGAGCATGAGCGAGCTCGAACAACCCGCCGTCTTCGACGCCAGGCTTTCAGCGGCCGATCTGCGCGACGCGTGGCGCGTGCTCGACGCCACGGAACGGGCCGAGGGCTTTCGTCTGCTCAATCCGACCGAGGGCGAGGAGTTCTTCATCGAGCTCCCGACGATCGACCAACTGGCTTTGTTTTCGTCGCTGAGCGCGGCGGAGCAACGCTTCTGGCTGCGCGCGCTCGCGCCCGACGACTGCGCCGACCTTTTGCAGGAGGCGTCGCCGGAATGGCGAACGGAAATGCTCACGATGCTCGACGAGGCATCGCGGCGCGAGGTGCGCACGCTGCTCGCCTACTCCGAGGACGATGCCGGCGGCCTGATGAGCACACGCTTCGCGCGCGTGCGGCCGGAGATGACCGTCGACGAGGCGATCCTGTACCTGCGCAAGCAGGCCAACGCGCGCCTGGAGACGATCTACTACGGCTACGTGCTCGACCAGGAGCAGCATCTGCTCGGCGTCGTCTCCCTGCGCCAACTTTTCCAGGCCAAGGGCGCCGCGCTGGTCAAGGATGTGATGCACACCGACCTGGTGCAAGTGCACGAGGAAATGGATCAGGAGCACGTCGGTCGCGCGTTTGCGCAACACGACCTTGTCGCGCTGCCCGTGATCGATGCTTCGGGGCGCATGAAGGGCATCGTCACCGTCGATGACATCGTCGACGTGGTCCAGGAAGAAGCCACCGAGGACATCCAGAAGATCGGGGGTAGCGAAGCGCTCGGCGCGCCGTACCTGGAAGTCAGCGTGCTGCAGATGGTCAAGAAGCGCGCCGGTTGGTTGACCGTGCTTTTCCTCGGCGAAATGTTCACGGCCACAGCGGTGGGCCGCTACCAGGCCTCGATCGAAAAGGCCGCCGTGCTCGCGACCTTGATGCCGCTGATTATTTCCAGCGGCGGAAATGCAGGTTCGCAGGCTTCGACGCTGGTGATCCGCGCCATGGCGCTTGGCGAAGCACGTTTGTCCGATTGGCTGCGCGTCCTGCGTCGCGAGGTGATCGCAGGCGCCGCGCTCGGGCTGATCCTCGGGCTGATCGGCATGCTGCGCATCGCACTCTGGGAGCAGGTCGACGACATCTACGGTCCGCACTACATGATGCTCGCCGTCACCGTCGGCGTCAGTGTCGTCGGCGTGGTCTTGTGGGGGACGATCACGGGCGCGATGTTGCCCTTGATCCTGCGTCGCTGTGGCCTGGACCCCGCCAGTGCGTCGGCGCCCTTCGTGGCGACGCTGGTCGACGTCACCGGACTGTTGATCTACTTCGCCCTGGCGACTGCGCTGCTCAGCGGGACCTATCTGACCTGATCCCTCGGGGCCGCCGGAGATTATGCTGGCGGAGTCGGTGCCATTCGCGCCGCTACAAGTCGAGGAGATGTCTGTCATGACCAGTTCCACAATTCCGCGCAAGATCCTGGTCGCCGTTTCCGAAGGCGGACTGTCCGATGCCGCGGTCGCCTGCGCGGCGCAGCTCGCCACGTCCTAGCCGAAGGCCCTGTTGACCGGCGGCCAGAAAAAAAGAAAGCGTCGCCGAGGCAACGCTTTCGGGTGATCCGTGGATCAGACCCTGCGGCAAACGAAAGTATGCCTTACTGTGTCTGGCAGACAATCGCCGCTCGAATACACTGATCGGAA
>JAYUOR010000485.1:0-8544 GCA_043760765.1 Planctomycetota bacterium
GGCACCGCGTTCCGCGTGCTCGACGGCGCTTCACCGCCTGGCCTGAGCCTGTCGTGCATCGGCGCTGAGATCGACCCCCAAGTCGTCGCCCTGGGGCAGCGCTGGTTCGATCTGCCCGCCAGCGATCCTGCGCACCGCGTGTTCGCTGGGGCGGATGCGCGCAGCGCCCTGCGGAACTGGCCGGGTCCTTTCGACGAGATCGTGCTCGATGCCTACGCGCATCAGACCGAGATTCCGCCGCATCTGTGTTCGCGTGAAGCACTGCTGGAGATGCGCGGCAAACTCGCCGATTCAGGCTGGCTTGCGATCAACGTCGGCGGTTTCTCGTTCGACGATCCGCTGCTTGGAGCCGTAGCGGCAACGGCCGCCAGCGCGTTCGAGTCGCGCGTGCTCGTGCTGCGCATCGGCGGCTCGCGGAACTTTGTGGTCTTTGCGCGCCAAGGCGCGCAGCCGGTCGATCCGACGGATCTCGACGCGCCGCGGCCCGGCGCTGCGCTGCAGCACCTTTGGGGACCGGCGCAGCTGCCCGAAGGTTCACGCTGGATGGACGCAAAGGCCGGCAGTGTTCTGACCGACGATCTGAACCCGAGCGACGTCCTGCAGCGCCGTTCGATCGAGGAGGCGCGCCGTGCGAGTTCAGCGCGAACTTGAGCGAGTCCGAGCGTGGGCCACGGCGGCGCTCGCGCTGGCCGTTCTTACCGGCGGCGCGATTGTGCACGCCGACACTCTGGCCGAAGTTCAGCGCGCCGCCGAAGCCGGAGAATTCGCGCGCGGCCTGCAATTGGCGCGCGCCGAAGCGGATCCGCTGGCTTCGCTGCGAGCCCAGGTCTGGCTGCGTTATAGGGCACGCGATTTCGAAGCCGCCTTTGCCGCGGCCGAACAGGCGCTGCTGCTCGCGCCGGACGATTTGTGGCTGGCCGAACGCGCCTGTGCCGCGGCGCTCTGGATGGGCGAGCCTGTACGCGCACAGCGCGCGCTGACGCGTTTCACGGCCAGCCTGAACTCCGCGCCCGACGCCACGGCGGATGCGTTCCGCGCGCCCTTTGAAGCGGCGATCTCTCAGACCGCGGACCTCAGATCGGCCGCGCGCCGCGCGGACGCCGCCGCCTCACGAGCACGCCTGAGCGGCCTGACCCTCCTGGCAGCGCTGCTGCTGGCCCTGACCTGGCTGGGCCTGGACCTGCACAGGCGGGCCGGCAAATAAGAAAGCGCGCTGCTCGGCGAGTTGTGCTCGCCGGGCAGCGCGTTCAAGCGAAACGAGGTTAGCTCAAAGGATGTCGAGGATGCCGCCCTTCTGGTCGGTCAGCGACGGCGTGTTGGCGCGGTAGTTCGAGTTCACGCCAATCTTCGAGTTCCAGGGGAAAGGCTCCTTGTCGGCGATGATGCCGAGCGCAACGGCCGCGAAGGCACGGGCCAGGGCGGTGACTTCCTGGTTCTTCATCATGGCGATCAGCGGCTCGACCGAGCGCGAGTCACCGATGAAGCCAAGCGCAGAACTGATCGCCGCTTGCGACGAAAGGCCAGTCGCGGTCTTGAGCATGTCGACCAGGTCCGGCACCAGTTGCTTGTCGCCCAGCAAGCCCAGGCCGATCGCTGCACTCTTGAGCAGGTCAGGGCTGTACTTGGACTTCTTGACGATGTCCTGGATCGGAGCGATCGCGGACTGCTCGTCCATCAGGCCCAAGCCGATGGCTGTGTAGCCGCGCGCTTCGATGTCCTTGACCTTATCGAGGTGGATCAGCAGCTGGTCCTTGGCGCCCTTGTCCTTGACGATGCCACAAGCGATCGCGAAGGCGCCGACGTCTTCCGGACTCTTCGAGTCGGCGAGTGCGGTGCGCAGCAACAGCTTGGCCACCGAGGAAGAAGCCTGCTTCGCGTCGTCGAGTTCGCGCTCCATGACGGCGATCGCGATGCCCGACCACGGCTTGACGTTGCTCTTGCCCTTTTCAAGTTCGTTCTGGAGGAACGTGCGCGCGTTCTCTTTGCCCTTGACGTTCGCGCCGTAGATCGGATCGCCGGCGCCCTGGCCGGGACGACCCGCGGCCTGCGCGAGGCCGATCAGCGCAAAGTTGCGGACCTGCTGGTCGGTCAAGTCGTCCTTGACGCGCATCAGCGCGTCGCGGATCGCCTTATCGGTGGGATCCTCGTCGGAATCACCGATGACACCGAGCGCCAGAGCCGAGCTCTGCTTCATGGCATCCTGGTCGCGGGAGTCCTTCGAAAGACCTTCGATCAGGACCTTGGCCACGACATCGCGGAACGCGAATTCCGACGGCACATCGCCTGTGCTGAGCAAACGTCCCATGGCGGTCGGGGCGTGGGCACGGATCAGGTAGTTGTTCGCCTCATCCGTGTAGTAGGCCAGCAGGAAGCGCAACTGATCCTGACGCGACGCGATCGAGGCGGGAGCCTTGATCTTCTTGGGGTCTTCGACGGTCTTGTCGTCGGGGTTGATGTCGATGGGCGAGAGGCCGATCGCCGTCAGGCAGGCGACCTGAATGTCGCGCTGTCCCATCGACTTGCCTTCCCCGTCGAGGAGTGTCCGCATGGCGGCGTTGATCGTGAGACGATCGTCGTTCGACGCCTTGTAGCCGATCAAACCCAAACCGTAGGCCGCGAAGGCGCGCGTGCGCATCGAGACGGCATCCGATTGTTCCACTCCCAGGGAGCGCAACTTGGACTGATCGCTGGCAAGCACCGCGCAGAGCAGTTCGATGTTCTCGCGATTCGCGAGGATGCCCAAGGCCACCGCGGAGGTCTCCGAAAGCTCCTGGTTCCCGTTGGTCAAGAATTTCTTGATCTCTTGGCCGAGTGCCGACTTGCCGTCCTCACCCTTTGCGTCGCCGATCTTGGCCAGCGCGATCATGCAGCTCGACTGCACGTCGTTGGAATTTTCCTTCTTGGGGTCGAGGGCCTCAAGCAATTGCGGAACGATGACCTGACGGATCTTGTCCTCACTGACGCGCAGCGTGTCCTTGGCCTGCGGATTCTCGCCGCGCCCCAGGTAGAACTCCTCCGAGCCGGTCTGCACGGCACCGCCGAGGTGCGACTTCAAGTTTAGGTACGGATCTTTGTTGAAGGCCCACCAGAATTGCCAGACGGTGAGGTCAGGGCCGGCATCTCCGCCGCCCGTCTTGGGCTTGGACGGCCCGCCGGGGCCACCCACCGGCGCACCGGGGGTAACTGCACCAGGCGTGCTCGGTCCGCCGGGGCCTGGAACGCCAGGGCCCGCGGGTCCGGGAGTCGAGGGGCCGCCGCCGCCGCCACCGCCACCGCCCGAGGGAGGCGTGGTGTCGCCGGGGCCGCGGTAGGTTCCGCCGTGGGCGAACGAGAGGCTGGGCAGGGCGAGTGTCGCTGTGAAAGCGCCGACGAAGAGCAGCTTGTTCATAGTGGTCCGTGTAGGAAGGTCGAACGGTCGAGTCGCCCAGGTAGGGTCTCGCTCATCGCATTGGAAAGCAAGACCCATGCCACGGTTTGCCGAACGGCCAAACGCCCGTGGCGGGCCTCTACGGTGGGGGGGCGCAGATTCGGCCCCGCCTGGGTCCTAGGGTCGCGTTTCGCGATCGTAACAGGTCAATCCGATTTGGAAACACAGAGGCCCACTCAGCTGGGATCGGAAAGCGACGCTCGCAGGTACTCGCGATTCAGGCGCGCGATGTTCGCGACGGAAATGCCCTTGGGGCAGGCAGCTTCGCATTCGCGCTCGTTCGTGCAGGCCCCAAATCCCTCGGCGTCCATCTGCGCGACCATCTTGAGCGCACGCTGTCTGCGTTCGGGCACTCCTTGAGGCAGGAGCGCAAGGTGCGAGACCTTGGCGCTGACGAACAGCATCGCGGCGGCGTTCTTGCAGGCAGCCACGCAGGCTCCGCAGCCGATGCACTGCGCCGCGTCCATGGCCCGGTCGGCGTCGACCTTCGGGATCGGCAACGCGTTCGCGTCCTGGGGCGAGCCCGTCCTGGCGGTGATGAATCCTCCCGCGGCCATGATCCGATCGAAGGCCGTGCGATCGACAGTCAAGTCCTTGAGCACTGGAAACGCCGTGGCCCGGAAAGGCTCGATGAAAATCGAGTCGCCGTCGTGGAACCGGCGCATGTGCAGTTGGCACGTAGTGGTCTGGCGATCGGGACCGTGCGCCTGACCGTTGATGACCAGGCTGCACGTGCCGCAGATCCCCTCACGGCAATCGTGGTCGAAGGCGACCGGGTCGCGGCCGTCGCGGGTAATGTCCTCGTTCAGCAGATCCAGCATTTCCAGGAACGACATGTCCGGTGAGACGTGATCGAGTTTGTACGTCTCGAAGGCGCCCGCGCTGGCGGCATGCTTCTGGCGCCAGATGTGCAGTGTCAGGTGCAGCAGCGCGGCGGCCTGCGGTGCAGCGGCAGCGGGGCGGCTCACTTGTAGCTCCGTGTGGAGAGGTGGACGTTTTCGAAGGACAACGGCTCCTGGTGCAAGCCCCAGCCTTCACGATCGCCGCGATGTTCCCAAGCCGCGACGTAGCAGAAGTTGGCGTCGTCGCGTTTGGCTTCGCCGTCGCTAGTCTGGTGCTCCTCGCGGAAATGTCCGCCGCAGGATTCTTCGCGGTGCAACGCGTCGCGCATCATCAACTCGGCCAACTCGAAGAAGTCGGCGACGCGGCCGGCATTCTCGAGCGCCTGGTTGATGTTGTCCGTGTCCCCGAGCACGCGCAGGTCCCGGTAAAACTCTTCGCGCAGCGCCACGACCTTGCCGAGACCTTCGATCAGGCCCGCGCGCGTGCGGCCCATCCCGCAGTGATTCCAAAGCGTCTGCCCGAGCTCGCGGTGGAAACTGCGCACGCTGCGCTGCCCGCGAATCGAAAGCCACTGCCTGGTCTGTTCGCGGACGCGGCTCTCCGCTTCCTTGAAGGCATCGTGCGAGCTCGTGACCTGCGGCAATTTGCGACCGGCGAGGTGTCCGCCGATCGTGTAGGGGATCACGAAGTAGCCATCGGCGAGACCCTGCATCAGCGCGCTCGCGCCCAGCCGGTTGGCGCCGTGGTCGGAAAAATTCGCTTCGCCGAGCACGAAAAGGCCGGGCACCGTGCTCTCGAGGTTGTAGTCGACCCACAGGCCGCCCATCGTGTAGTGCACGGCGGGGGAGATGCGCATCGGCTGTTGGTAGGGATCCTCGCCCGTGATGCGTTCGTACATCTCGAACAGGTTGCCGTAGCGCGCGCGGATCGCGCCCTCGCCGTCGCGGCGGATCGCATCGGCGAAATCGAGGTAGACGGCGAGACCGCCGGCTCCGACGCCGAAGCCCGCGTCGCAGCGCTCCTTGGCGCTGCGCGATGCGATGTCGCGCGGCGCGAGGTTGCCGAAGCTTGGGTACTTGCGCTCGAGGTAGTAGTCACGCTCGCCCTCGGGAATCTGACCGGGACCGCGCCGATCGCCGGCGCTCTTCGGAACCCAGACCCGGCCGTCATTGCGCAGCGACTCCGACATCAGGGTCAGCTTGGACTGGTGCTCGCCACTGACTGGGATGCAGGTCGGGTGGATCTGCGTGAAGCACGGATTCGCAAAGAAGGCCCCGCGTTTGTGGGCGCGCCAGGCTGCGGTCACGTTGCAATTCTGCGCGTTGGTCGAGAGGAAAAACGCGTTGCCGTAGCCGCCAGTGCACAAGAGCACGGCGTCGCCGGCGAAGGACTCGATCGCACCGCTGGTCAGATTGCGGCAGACGATCCCGCGCGCAACGCCGTCGATCACGACCAGGTCGAGCATCTCGTGACGCGGATAGAGTTTGACGCGCTGTGCACCGACCTGGCGCATCAGCGCACTGTAGGCGCCGAGCAGCAGTTGCTGGCCGGTCTGGCCGCGCGCGTAGAACGTGCGCGAGACCTGCGCGCCGCCGAAACTGCGATTGGCGAGCAGGCCGCCGTATTCGCGCGCGAACGGCACGCCCAGCGCCACGCACTGGTCAATGATGTCGTTCGAGACCTGCGCGAGTCGATACACGTTCGACTCGCGCGAGCGGAAGTCGCCGCCCTTGATCGTGTCGTAGAACAGGCGGCGCACGCTGTCGCCGTCGTTTTGATAGTTCTTCGCGGCGTTGATTCCGCCCTGGGCTGCGATCGAATGCGCGCGTCGCGGGCTGTCCTGGATGCAGAACGTGCTGACCTGATAGCCGAGATCCGCCAGCGTGGAAGCAGCCGATGCGCCTGCGAGGCCCGTGCCGACGACGAGCACGTGGAACTTGCGCTTGTTGGCCGGGTTGACGAGTTTCAGTTCGAAGCGATGTTTGTCCCAGCGCTCGGCCAGCGGGCCGCTCGGGCACTTCGAATCCAGTCGGGTACTTTGCGAGACCGTGGATGTCATGGGGCTAACGATCCACTCCGGCCTGGCCGGCGCTCGAATCCGCGGCGGCCGGCTGGCTGGCCATCGAATGCGACGCGCGCGAACCGATCAGGACGACCGGAAAGGCCGCGAACCCGAGGAAAAGGACGATCGCCAGGAGCAATCCGCCGCGCTGGATTGCGGCGTTGAATCGCGGATGGTTGGCTCCGATCGACTGCAGCGCGCTGCGCAGCGCGTGACTCAGGTGCAGGCCGAGCGCGGCCACGCCGATGAAATAGATTCCGGCACCGACGGGCTCCGACAGGCGCCGGGCCAGCATGCCGGCGAGTCCATCGACTGCGCGTTCACGCAGCCGGAAGTCGAGCAGGTGTACGACAACGAAGGCCAGCACGATCAGGCCCGTGATCAACATGCTCGAGGAGGCGATCGTGCGCTCGCCGCGCGAGGTCTGCACGGCGTAGCGCGTCTTGCGCGCCTCGCGGTTGGCGCGCGTGGTCAAGAATGCCAGGAAGAGGTGGGTCAGGAAAAGCACCAAAAGTCCGACTTCGGCCAGCGGCAGCAGCGGATTGCCTTCGAGTGCGTGCGCGTACGAGTCGAAGGCCGCGTGCTCGCCGTCCTTGAAGAACAATAGGTTGCCCGCAAGGTGCGCGATCAGGAAGCCGGTCAGCATGAGGCCGCTGAGCGACATGGCGATCTTCTTGCCGATCGTCGAGCCGAGGAACTGGCCGATTCTCTGGAACATGCGCGATTGGGGCGGCGAAGCAGAATTTCCGATTCTAGTTACTGCCCTCGCATCGTTCTAGTGCGGCTGCCCCTGAATGCGACCTGGATCCGGTTGCAGCGATTGGATCGGCAATCCTGTGCGCTAGATTGGTGCGCGTGGAGTCACTGACGCGTCTTTTCTTGATCCGGCCGCCGCCGGTGCTGGGGCGCGCGGCTCGAGCCGGTGAGGGCGCAGCCCGGGGATCACCGATCGACGGAACACTCGACTTCGAAATCGACGAAGCCCGCTTCGTCGAGAGCCTGCCGAACCTCGAGCGCCTGCTGCGGCGCAAGCCCGCTGCGATCTTCGCTTCGCCCAGTGCGCGCAGCCGACGCGTCGTTCGCGCGCTGGCGGAGCGAAGCGATGCGCCGCTGGAAATCGAAACCGATTTGCGTCCGAGGTTTTTGGGATCCTGGCAATCCGCGCTACCGGAGCAGCTCGGCCCGGCGTGGGGGAGTTTCCTTGCCGATCGCCGCACGGGTGCCCCGCACGACGCGGAGACGCTGGTCGCAACCGAAGCGCGAGTGCTCGCACTGCTCGATCGCATCGCGAGAGACTTCAGTCAGCGCGAAGTGATCGTCGTCCTGCACGCAGATGGAATTCGCGCCGCGCTGGCGCGCGCCCTGCAGGCTCCCGACGCCAATGTATTCGCGCCTGAGAACGGTCAATCGATCGCACTGGACTGGGCTCATCCGCAGGCAAGCGAGTTCAAACATGCCGTGATCGGCATCGGCTTCGATTGGGACGTCGCGCCGCCTGCGAACAAAGTGCATCGATTTCCTGGCGGCGCATCGGTGCTGCCGCGTTCGTCCTGACCAAGCCACTTCCCGACCTATACTTTGCCGGGCAAAGTATAGGCGGGGGAAGCAACCTTGCTTCAGTTGAAACCCTTGGGCCCCTTGGGGTGCATCGGCGGCGGCATCGGACCGCTGCCTGGCATGCCGGGGAAACCACCGGGGCCCGGCAGGCCACCGCTACCTTCCAAGGACTTGCGGATCTCGTAGAAGCCTTCGCCGAAGTGGTATGCGAGCCATATGAAGTAGCAGTCGATGTTGTCGACTGGATCGTCGACCTCGAAGGCAGCTTTGCAGGTCAGGTCGCAGGGCCGCTGCGAGTTCATGAAACAGTTTTTGCGGTTCACTTGGTCGATTCCTCGCCCTGGCGCTTTCGCGGTCGCGAGCGATGCAGCAGCGTCAGCCACTCGCCATCGATCACGGTCTCGCCGGCCTGATTCTGCACGCGCGTTCGCCAACGAACTTGGCCACGACGCGGGCCCGGATCAGATTCTTTCGTCAGCACGCTGAGTTCTACCCGAATGGTATCACCCGGTCGCACGGCCGCCTCGAAGCGCATCGCCATCTCAGCCAGCGCGACGATCGTTCCGTGGAACACGCCCGTTCGCCAAGCCAGTCCGCTGGCGACCGATTGTACGAGTAGCCCGTGGGCGATACGGCCGCGGAAGAGCGTGCCGCG
>JAYUOR010000486.1:0-8544 GCA_043760765.1 Planctomycetota bacterium
CAATAAAGGTCACGCCGCGAGTACCGTCGGCACCGCCCTGGGCCTGATACACGGCCAAGCGATTGTTGACGGTGTCGACCAGGTAGAGGATCGAGGACCCGGTAATATCTGTTCCGGTGACCGCGATCATTCGATTGTTCGAGTCCGCGGTCGCGGCAGTCGCGACGGGAATGACCTGAGTCTTCTGCGCTGGCGGCGGCGGCGTGGGTGTCTGCGGTGCCGGGCTGCGAGCCATCCCCAGGGCACAAAGTCCAAGACCGGCTACCAGGAGCCAACCGGAACTGTCGAGGCGTAGCGGGGATTGCATTTCGTTGGGGGCTCGGAAGGCATGCGCTGGGTAGGCGCCGCTGTGGAGTGGGCTATCCTAACGACTCCAGGCGGTTGCGGCCAAGCTCGACGAATTCCGCGCGCCTCACCAACGTGAGAGTTCGCCCGAAATCTCCTCGACGATGTCCTTGAGGCTGACTAGGCCCAGGGGACGCGAAGGTTGCCCGACCAGGGCGGCGCGCTGGCCACTGGCACGCAGCCTGACCAGGGCGGTGTCCAAGGAAACGCCCGGCTCGAGCGAGATCAGTGGGCGCAGGTGGCTGGTGACGGGCACCCCGGGCCCTGCCCCGAGCGCTTCCAGTTGGTGGATGTAGCCCACTACGCCACCCTGCTCGTCAACCACAGGCAGCCGGCTATTGGGTGCGCGAGCGACCTGCTTGTAGAGCGCCGCAGGATCCGCCCCGAGTACCACGTGCTCGACCTTGGGCCAGGGAACCATGACCCTTTCGATGGCCAGTCCGCGCAGTTCGAGCACGTTGCGCGCCATGCGCTCGACGTGGGGTATCGAGTTGCTCTCGGTTTCGTGCAAGAGCTCCAGAACGCCCTCGCGTCCCTGGGCTCGCGTCAGCGCCTCGGAAGTGATGCCAAGGAAACGCTCGATCAGCCAGGCCATGCCGCGCACCGGCAGCGTCAGCGGCAGGAAGAAGCCCTTGCAGATCGCGATCACCGGCGCGGTGGCACCGACCAGGGCGTGCGGGCGGCGCCGGAACAAGTCCTTGGGAAACAACTCGGCGAAAAACAGTGTGATCGGGGTGAGCAGTGCTGTCACGGCCAGCTCGCGCCAACCCAGCGGAATCCCGAAGCCCTCGACCAGCTGGCCTGTCAGGCGCGCCATCAGTTCGATCGCCAGGTTGGTTCCGATCAGGATCGTCGCCAGAAGCGAGGCTTCGTCCTGGAGCAGTCGCCGGATCAGCCGGCCGCGACCCCGGCCGGCTCGCGCGTCGGTTTCGACGCGCAGGCGCGAGAGCGAATACAGGCCGGTCTCGCTGCCGGCAAAAACTCCAGTGGCGAAGAGGCAGAGGGCGGCCAGCAGCACCAGTAGCCAGGGGCTCATGCGCGTGCCCCCGCTTCGACGTTTTCGCGGGTCCGCGAAATGAAGATGTCGAGCACTTCGATGCGCCGCCCGCGCACCGCGTGCACGCGGAACAGGAAAGGGCCAGAGCGCGCCTCGTCGCCTGCGCGCGGAATACGTCCCAACAGAACCGTGACGAATCCGGCGACGGTCTCGAATTCCGTGGCCACGACGCGGTGACCGAACAGGTCATTCCAGTCGCGAATCGAGAGCCAGCCGGCGACGCGGAAGCCGCCGTCGGGCAAGGCCTCGATGGGCGCCTCCTCGCGCTCGCCCTCGACGCGCAAGTCGCCGACGATCGATTCGAATATGTCCTCGATCGTCAGCAGGCCGGCAGTCCCGCCCCACTCGTCGACGACGACCGCCTGGGCCAGATGCTGCTCACGCAGGAAATTCAGCGCGGCCAGCGCATTGGCCATCTCGGGCACGAAGCGCACGGGCGTGAGCAGTTCGGCCAGCGGCCGCGCGTCCGGCGCGAGCAGGTCGCGCAGACGTACACGGCCCACGATTCGGTCCGGATCGCCGTCGATGACGATGATCCAGGGCAGTTTGCCGGCGAGCCCGCGCGCCACGGCCTCCGCTCGGTTGTCTTCGCTCCTGTCGAGGAACACCATCTCGACGCGCGGCGTCATGATCCCGCGCACGCGCACGCCCTCGAGCTCGAACACGCCGGTCAGGAATTCCGCCTCGCTGCCGAGCAACAGACCTTTTTCCGCGCTGCGTTCTAGCGCCTGCGCCAGTGCTTCGTTGGTCACGCCGGCTTCCTGGTGTGCGGCCGGGCCGAGAGCGCGGTAGAGGATCTCGAGCAGCCACTCGAGGCACACGCGCAACGGCCGCAGGAAACGCACCGCCGCCAGCAGCACGCCGGCGGATTGGCGGGCCATTGCGACGCGCACGCGCAAGGCGATGATCTTCGGAATCGTCTCACCGAAGGCCACGAGTACGATCACCGCACCCAGTCCCCAGGCCGCCTCGACGAAGGGTTCTTCCGAGTGTGCGAGCCGGGCGCTGAACGTGAAGAACAGCACGTTGATCGTCAGGTTGGCGAACAAGATCCAGATCAAGACTCCGCGCGAATCGGCCAGCAGCCGTTCGGCCTGTGGGCCGACGCGGCGGCGCTCGGCCGGAGTCAAGCTGAACAGCGCAGTCTCCGATGCGCTGATCAAGCCCGAGCATAGGAGCAACGAGGCAAGCAGCAGCCAGAGCGCGGCGTCGCTCACGGCTGCTGATCCTTGAGATCCGCATCATCAGCGCCAAGCCGCTGCGACAGCGTGCGAGCTTCGGGCGTGGCGATCGGCAGGTACACGCAGGCAGTGAAGCCCGCCCCCGGTTTCGAGTGCAGTTCGACTCGCCCCGCGTGGCGCGCGACCACTTGGTGCAAGATGCCCAGGCCCAGACCAGTGCCCTTGCCGGGAGCCTTGGTCGTGTAAAAAAGGTCTGCGACCCGCGGCAGTTCCTCCTCAGCCACGCCAGGGCCATCGTCGCGCACTTCGATCAGCAGTTCGGCACCCTCCTGCGCGAGCCGCACGTCGATGCTACCGCCGCCCTGTGGGTTCTTCTCCTCCAGGGCATCGAGCGCATTGACCAGCAGGTTCAGGACGGCCTGAGCGAGTTCATGGGGCTCGCCCTGCAGCTTGGGCAAGCGCGCGAGCCGGCGGTGCAGTTCGTCAGGGCCGCTCTGAATTCCGTCGCTGAGGACCATCGCCACATTCTGTCGTTGCGCGCGATGCCGTACGAGGGCCAGCGCATCCTCGACGGGTTCGAGCAGGCTCAGCGCAACGGAACTGGCACTGCGCGGCGTGAAGCGCAGCAGCTGGCCCACGGTCCTCTGGATGCGTTCGAGGCCGGATTGCAGCAATTCGAAGTAGCGCGCACGTTTCAGGCCTTCGAGATCGCCGCGCTGCAGTCGCTCGACGGCGTTCAACAATCCACCGAGTGGGTTGTTGATCTCGTGGGCAATTCCCGCCGCCAATTCGCCCATGGCCGCAAGTCGGCGCTGCGTCATCGCCGCAGCTTCGGCTCTGCGCGCTTGCTCGGTCTGCCGGCGCACTTCGCCCGCCAGATTGGTGTTGAGCGTCTCGACCTGCCCGGTCATGGCATTGAAACGCCGTACGAGCTCGGAAAGTTCGTCCTGGGCCGCCGACTCTGCCAGGCGCACCGAGTAGTCGCCCGAAGCGACTTCACGCGAGGCCTGCGCAAGGCGGCGAACCGGATCGAGCACGAACCTGCGCAGCGCGAGGAAAGTGGCGATCGAGATCAGGATCGTCGAACCCAGGAACGCCGGAACGAAGTAGGCGGTCACGAGATTGGTCGAGAGCGGCGGCGGCTTGAGTCGGAACCAACAGCCGCCCCAGATCTGCCCGCCGACGAAAATCGGAACCGCGCGACCACCTTCGACGCCATCGATCGAACGGCCCTCATCGATCGCGCTGCGCAGGGCGCCAAAAACGCCTTGCTCGTTGGTATTCGACTCGCGCCGCTGCCGTCCGAGCGGATTGATCGCAATTCCGTTCAGCAGTACAGGCCCCTCGTAGGCGGTCAACTGGCGGTCGCAGACGATGGCGTCGGCGAAGGCCGGCCAGCTCTCCCAGGCGAGCAGGCGCGCGACGTTGAGTCCGACCACGGGATCTACCTGACGGGCGACCGTGTCGACCAGATCGCGGCCTTTCGAAAAGGCCACGGCTTCAAAGGTCTTCGCGATCTCGTCGCTGTCGCGCCTGCCCTGGCGAACGGCAAACCACAGAGTGATAGCCCCCACGGTGACGTTGATCGCCACCAGCCAGAGTGCAACGCGCAGGCGTAGCGAGAGTTTCATCGGCGCGGGCGGCCGCACGCAGGCGCGCGATCAGCCGGATCCGATCTTGCCCATGATCGAGGTCAGCGGCAAGAAGAGTGCGACGACGATGAATCCGACCACGACGGCCATGACGATCAGGAGCGCCGGTTCGACCACCTTGAACAGCGACTCGATGCGCCGATCGACCTGCGTTTCATAGGCATTAGCGACCTTGAGTAACATGCGGTCGAGCTCGCCGGTCGCTTCGCCGACATCGACCATATTGACGACGAGATCGTCAAACATGCCGGTCTCCCCCATCGGCCGCGCGATGCCTTCGCCTTCGCGCACCGTGCGGCGCACGCTTTCGACCGCGTCGGCGACCACGTCGTTGGAAGTCGTGTCGCGCACGATCGCCAGCGCATCGAGGTGCGGCACGCCCGATTCGATCAGCGTGCCGAACGTGCGCGAGAAATTCGCGATCTGGACCTTGGAGAGCAACGGACCGAGCAGCGGCACGCGCAAAATGAGTCCGTGAACGAAAAAGCGGTACTTCCCCGGCGTCTTCATCGCAATCAGGTGCACGACCAGGAGCAAGATCGGGACCCCAAAGATCAAGTACCAGTACTTGACCCCGATCTCGCTGGAGTTGAGCAGCAAGGTCGTGATCGCGGGCAGCTCGGTGTCGAAGCTCTCGAAGATCTCCTTGAATTTTGGGATCACGACCAGAATCGCGGCCGAGACCACGACCGTCGCCACCACCGACACGATCACCGGATAGATCATCGCACCGACGACCTTGCCGCGGATCGCAGCGGACTTCTCGCGGAAGATGGCCAGGCGCTCGAGAATCTTGTCGAGCACGCCGGCGACTTCCCCCGCGCGCACCATGCTCGTGTAGAGCCGGTCGAAGCAACGGTGTTTGGACATCGACTCCGACAGCGGAGTGCCGGCGGCCACGTCCTCGCCGAGTTCCGCGAGCACGAGCTTGAACGGCCCGGCGCGCGTCTGTCCCTCGAGGATCGTGAGCGCCTTGACGATCGGGATTCCGGCCTCCGAGAGCGTCGCGAGCTGCACGGTGAAATCGGTGACCAGCTCGCGCGGCACGCGCCCGCCCTTCTGCGGAGCGGCGCTCGTCGACGCCGACGGGCCGGCACTCTTGTCCGCCCTGCCGCTCGCCGCGGGAGCACTGCGCTGGAGTTTTTTCGCCATGAGTATCGGTGTGGAACGATAGCGACCTACAGCGTTTCGCGCAGGACTTCCTCGAGAGTAGTCCGTCCGTCGGTGAGCGCCATCAAGCCTGAAGAGCGCAGCGAGCGCATGCCCGCGCGCGTGGCCGAGGCACGGATTTCCGCAGTGGACGCGCCGCTGAGCACGGCATTGCGGATCGCATCGTCGAAACGCAGCACCTCGAACAGACCGGTGCGGCCGCGATAGCCCGTATGGTGGCAGGCGTCGCAGCCCTTGCCATAGAAGAAGGTCGAGCCGGCGAGGTGGGCCGCGTCCGCGCCGAGCTCGGCCAGCATGGCTTCTTCGGCCGGGTAGGACGCCCGACAGTTCTCGCAGACCTTGCGCACCAACCGCTGGGCGATGACAGCTTCGACCGTAGCGGTGATCATGAAAGGTTCCACGCCTATATCTACCAGCCGCGTGACCGCGCTCGGCGCATCGTTGGTGTGCAGCGTCGAGAACACGGTATGCCCGGTCAGCGACGCTTCGACGGCGACTGCGGCGGTGTCTGCGTCTCGAATTTCACCGATCAGGATCTTGTCGGGATCCTGGCGCAGCACGGTGCGCAGAATGCGTGAGTAGGTGACGCCGATGTCTTCGTTCACCGGGATCTGAACGATGCCGTCGATGTCGTATTCGACGGGGTCCTCGGCCGTGATGATCTTGATGTCCGGCGTGTTCGTCTCCTGCAGCATCGCGTACAGGGTCGTGGTCTTGCCCGATCCAGTCGGCCCGGTGATCAGGACGATGCCATGGGGCAGCGCGGTCAGTTCGCGCAGCAGCTCTTCGTCTTCCCGCTTCAGGCCGAGCGCCGCCAGTGACAATTGGACCGCGCTGCGGTCGAGCACGCGCAGGACGCAACTTTCGCCGGAAATGCCCGGGATCGTCGCCACGCGCAAGTCGACCGGGCGGCCGTCGATCGAAAGTTCGATGCGCCCGTCCTGCGGCATGCGCGTCTCGGCGATGTCGAGATCGGCCATGACCTTGATGCGCGCGACCAGCGGCACGGCCAGGTGGATCGGCGGTGACTCGACCTCGTACAGCGCGCCGTCGACACGATAGCGGATGCGGAAGCGGTCGTCGTAGAGTTCGAAGTGCACGTCCGAAGCGCGGTCCTTGATCGCCTGGTGCAGGATCGAATTGAGCAGGCGCACCACGGGCATGCTCTGCGCCGCGGCCTGCACGTCGCCTGACTTCGAGGCATTCGCGGCCTGCTTGATCGCGTCCTGAAGTGAAGCCTCTTCGCCGTAACAGGAGCGCACGAGTTCGCGGATCTTTTCGCCGTCGCCGACCTTGCCGCGCACGTCGAGGCCGGTGGAGAAGCGCAGGTCTTCGAGCACGCTGGTGTTCAGCGGATCGGCGATGGCGACGATCAGGGTGCGGCCTTCCACGGAGAGCGGGAGCACGCCGAAGGCATGGGCGCTGTTGCCGTCGATCAACGCGAGCGCCTCGCGTGTCGGTTGCGTGCGCGTGAGGTCTACGGTTTCCAGGCCGGCTTGCTCGGCCAGCGCGAGCGCGACGTCAGCACTCTTGACGGCGCCCATCTCGATCAGGATTTGGCCGATCAGTCCACCGCGCTTGCGCTGATTCGCCAAGGCCTCCTGGATCTGCGATTCCTTGAGCAGCCCGCGCGCTTTCAGGATCTGCCCCAGCGGTCTGCGGCCGCTGCCTTGGGGTGTCGGGCTCAAAGGCGCGTCTCCAGATCGCGTGGATCCTGGGAATTCTCCAGCGCAACTTCGCGCTCGATCGCACCGCGTTTGAACAGGTCGAGCAGGGAATCGTCGAGCGTGATCATGCCCATGCGGCGCGAGGTCTGAATCGTCGACGGAATCTTGTTCGTTTCCGCCTTGCGGATCAGGTTCGCGACCGCGGGCGTCATGAGCATGACTTCGAAGGCGGCGACGCGGCCCTTGCCATCCTTCTTGGGCATCAGCACCTGGCTGATCACGCCCTGGATCGAGACCGAGAGTTGCGCGCGCACCTGCTCCTGCTGGTTCGTCGGATAGGCGTCGATGATGCGGTCGACCGTTCGGGCGGAGCCGGTGGTGTGCAGCGTGCCGAAGACCAGGTGGCCGGTTTCGGCGGCCGTGATCGCCGCCGAAATCGTCGCCAGGTCGCGCATTTCTCCCAGCAGGATCACGTCGGGATCCTGGCGCAGCACGCGCCGCATGGCTTCGACGAAATCGGGGACGTCGGCGCCGACTTCACGCTGCGTGACGAGCCCCTTCTTGTGCGAGTGGTAGTACTCGATCGGATCCTCGATCGTGACGATGTGCCGGTCCTGATTCGTGTTGATCCAGTCGATCATCGTCGCGAGCGTGGTCGTCTTGCCCGAACCGGTCGGGCCGGTGACGAGCACAAGGCCGCGCGGACGCTTGCACAACTCACGGATCTGCTCGGGCAGGCCAATCTGATCAAAGCTCAGCAACTTGTTCGGGATCAGGCGCATCACGCCGGAATGCCGGCCGCGCTGGCGCATGATGCTGACGCGAAAGCGGTTGCCGCTGGAATGCGCGTAGCCGAAATCGGTCGTGCCGCGCTGCTCGACTTCCTTCCAGTGGGCTTCGGGCGTCACCGCTCTGCAGAGTGCTTGCGCGGCGGCGTCGGAGAGCACTTCGGACTCGAGGTCAGCCAACGCGCCGTTGATGCGCGCGACCGGCGGACGGCCCGGATTCAAGTGCAGGTCGCTGGCTCCGCGCTCGATGATGCGCGCCATCAGTTGCTGGATATCCATGGTCATGGGCGCATGCCTCAGCCGAGATTCGAGTTTGCCGCGGCGCTCTCAGCTTTTTCCGCAGAACGCGCCACGCGCAGGATTTCTGTGACTGTGGTACGGCCTTCGAGCACCTTGCGCGCGCCGTCTACGATCAGCGCCCGCAACTTCCCGGTCGCGAGCGCGCTGGCGCGCAACCTGTCGAGGCTGGCGTTCTTGAAAATCATCTCGCGCAGATTTTCGTCGAGCTCCAGGACTTCGAAGAGCCCCACTCGGCCGCGGTAGCCGGTGCCCTCGCAGGCGCGACAACCCACGGCTTGTCCGATGGAAGCCTCACCGTGAACGCGCTCGTCGAGTCCAAGCGCGCGCAACTCCGGCGCCGTGATCTTGCGCTTGGTGGAACATTCGACGCACAGTTTTCGCACC
>JAYUOR010000487.1:0-8543 GCA_043760765.1 Planctomycetota bacterium
CTGTTCGAGCGCATGGAGACCGAACTGGGTCCGTGGAACGGATCGCGCTGGCGTCAGAAGCTCGAGGAGTCGCTGCTCGGCACGGTCGAACGCCTCGAGTTGTCGCCCTACGGCATTCACCACAACGAAGAAGCCCTGCTGGTCTTCAACGAAGTCGCGCTGGCCTGGCTGAAGCGTGTGGCCGTGCCCGGAGATCCTGACCGTCCGCACCACGAGTCGGCGTTGTCGGTCGACCTGGTCAGCAACATTTCGCGCTTCATCGGTTTCATCTTGGAGCACAACGTGCGCTTCACGGTGCGCGGCGAAATCTTCAAGACCACTGAGAAGCGCATTCTGCAGGAGTTGATCCCCAACCCCGGCCGCGAGTTGTCGCGCGAAGCCGTCCTGGACTTCATCTACGACTTCACGCGTTCTGCGCACCTGATCGAATCGACGGGCGAGCGCACCTTTGCCATGTCGGGCGAGGGCCGCGTCTTCGAGCAGAAGGACCTTGAAGAGAAGCTGCGCGCGCTGCTGGAATTCTCGACCGAAGAGAAGGCACTGGCCGGCGACTACTATCACCAATTGCGGCTGCGTCGGATCCTGCTGCGCCTGCTCAAGCGGATCGAGACCGGAACCTGGTACGACCTGATGTACTTGCCCTTTCTGGCCCGCAACACGTATCTGTCCAGCCTCGATCAGCTCGCCGTGGACGAGTACTTCGCCACGCGCAATCAAGGCGGACAGTACGCGCCGATGGAAGATCCGCAGCGCCTGGCCTGGAATCTGGCGAAGTGGGTGCGCAGCCGCCTGTACCTATTGGGCATCGTTGACCTGGGCTACGACGCGAGCGACCGGCCCGTCGCACTGCGCTTGACCAAGGTCGGCGCACGGCTGTTGGGCGCTCTCGATGGTGCGCCGCATTTGACGCCGGCGATTGGCTGTCTGATCGTGACGCCAGATTTCGAGATCGTGCTTTTCCCGACCGGCGACGACGCCGAACTGGTGCATGAGCTCGACCGCTTCGCGGTGCGCGAGCGTCAGGGAGAGACGTTGCATTTCCGGCTCAACGAGAAGTCCGTGCAGCGTGCGCTTTCCGAGGGCATGTACCTTTCTCGCATTCTGGCCGCTCTGCGCGGGCACTCGCGCACTCCGGTGCCGCAAAACGTGCTCTATTCCGTTCGCGATTGGGGCGCCCATGCGGGGCTGATGATGCTCGACGAGCGCGGCGTCCTGCGCTGCGACGACGAGACCACCCTGCGGCGTTTCCAACAGGACGCCGGAGCGAAGAACTACATTCGCGAGGTCCTCGACGAGAAACGTGTGCAGCTCAAAATGCGCTACACGACGCGTCGCACGCAAGCGCTCCTGCGCGATTTGGGTTTTCTAGTCGAAACCGAGGTCTGAACGTGCGCCGCCTGCCGCCGCGCATCGTTGCGCTCACGCCCGGGGATCTCGAGCGCGTGAGTGGGCGAGAATTTCTGGCGCGTGCATCGGTCGCGTTGGCCGCGGGTCTGCCCGGGCTCATGCTGCGCGAGCCGGAGCTTTGCGATCGCGACTTTCTCGAGCTGGCGCGTGAGCTGGCCTTGCGTTGCAAGGCAGTCTGCGCGTGGTTCTGCGTGCACGATCGCGCGCACCTCGCGATCGAAGTCGGCGCGGACGCGCTGCATCTGGGCTTCCGCTCGCTGCCGACTGCCGCGGCGCGCCGCGTCCTCCCGGGATCAATGGCGCTTGGGATTTCGACCCACGAGAGCGACGCTGCGGACGAATTTGCCGGCTCCGACTATCGCATGCACGGCCCGGTCTTCGACACGCCGTCGAAACGTGGGCTCAAGGCACCGATCGGACTGGAGGGTATCGAGCGCGCCGTGCGCGGCTCGCCAATTCCGCTGCTGGCGATTGGCGGTCTGCTTGCGGAGCACTTCTGCACGCTGCGCGCGCTTGGTGCCCACGGCGCCTGTGCGCGCGCCGCGTTCTTCCAGCAGGACGATCCGCTGCCTCAGACCGCGCAGCGCGTAGCGGCCTGGCTCGAGGTCAGCGCGAAGGATAGTGCGTGAGCTTTGTTTTCAAAGTGGACCTTTCGCCGCAACGTTCGCGCAGAGTCCTCATTTGGGTGCGCCGCGTCGTGCTGCTCTACGTGATCTGCGCCGTCCTGTACCTGAGCTGGCGCTTCGACCTGCGAACTCTGCCGCGCACAGGCGTCACGCCGCTGCTCGAGTTCCGGCCTGGATCTCATCTGTTGATCGATCAGCGCGGCCGCGCTGTGCAGGCTGGCGATGCGCTTTTGTTCCGCGACGAGCAGGGGCGCTGCCTGCTCGCGCGGCTTGCGGCGAAGCCCGGCACCGAGGGCAGGCCCGGTCTGTGGCTTGTGGCCGACAACCCTGAGCTTGCTCTTCCGGACTCGACCACGCTGGGGCCGATTGCGCCCGAGCAGGTCGTCGGCCGAGTGGTGTGCGCGTTGCCGGGCATGGAGTAGCATCCGAACATGCAATCGTCCGGTCGCTCGTGGAGCGAGTCTTCGATCCACCGTTGGCTTTTCGCGACCCATCGGCCCAAGGGCCTGGCCGTGAAATTCGGGCACGATGCCGCCACGCTGACCGGCAACTTGACGCGTCCCGTGCTGTGCATCGATCAGTGCATCGAGGGCGTGCATTTCGCTTCCGGTACCTCGGGCCGACTCGCTGGGGCAAAAGCGGCGGCGCGCGCGCTATCCGATCTGGCCGCGAGCGCCGCGCTTCCCCGCGCTTTGCTCTTCAGCGCCAGTTTTCCGCCGGAAACGCGCGAGAGTTTCATCCGCGCGGCGATCCGCGCGGTGGCGGACAGCGCGCGGCGTTTCGACTGCGAACTTGTCGGCGGAGATCTTGCCTGTGCGCGCGGCCCCGTGGTGTTGTCGGTTGCCGCTGTCGGAGAAATCGGGGCCGGCGGACGTGCTCCGTCGCGCGATCTAGTGCGCGCCGGCGACATCGTCTTGATCACGGGTCCGGTGGGCGGCAGTCAACTTGGCCGACACCTGCGCATCCAACCGCGCATCGCCGAGGGCCGCTGGCTGTGGCAGCACGGCGCGCGAGCCATGACCGATTTGTCGGACGGTCTGGCACGCGACGTCGCGAGGTTGGCGAGCCGCTCAAAGCTCGCGATCGAAATTAGGCACGTTCCGATCCATCGCGAGGCTCGGCGCGCGGCAAGGTCGAGCGCATGCAGCGCGCTCGAACACGCGCTTCTTGACGGCGAGGACCACGAACTGGTGCTGACGCTCTCGCCGGCGCGCGCCAGAGAGCTACTCGCAAAGTCGTCGCGTCGTGTGCCCGAACTCTCCATTCTCGGACGTGCCCGCCGTGGCCGCGGACTTTTCGTTCCCAAGACCGAAGGCTCCCAAGAGCTCGTCCGCGTGGACCCGCGTCGAGGTTGGAGCCATGGCACGAACTGACGCGCAACTTCGCGCCCAGCGAGCGTTTCGCTCGCACTCAACGGAAGCGACTGAAGCCTTTGGCGAAGCCCTGGCGCGCGCGATCGAGGCGCAGCCTGAGCTCGTGCGCGCTGGCGTTGCCGTGACGCTGGAGGGCGAACTCGGCACGGGCAAGACGGCCGTGGTGCGTGGCATCGCCCGCGGGCTTGGGTCCGAGGATGCGGTACACAGCCCGAGCTTTACATTGATGCACACCTACAAGGGCCGGCTGCCCGTCTACCACTTCGATGCCTGGATGGAAGGCCGCGAGCGCGCCTTCCTCGAGGGCGGAGGAGCAGAATGGCTCGAGGACGGCGGCGTTGCCTTGATCGAATGGGCCAGCCGGGTAGAAACCTGGTTGCCGCTGCCGCGTCTGGGGCTAATTCTCCGGCACGTCGGGCCGAGTGAACCCGACTGCCGCTTGCTCACCCTTATGGCCCTCGCAGCTCCAATCGGCTCAGCGCATGTAGCCCGCGAGCACGCCCTGGTGGACTTGGTGAATGAATTCCGGCTTGCCGACGTGCGATCTAGCCCCGTCACGCCGGGAATCACCGAAGAGCCGTGAAGATGCTCGCCAACGAGCCTGAACCGTCACCGGCCGCCTGCGTTGGGGCGCTTCAGTGAAGGGCACCTGGGATCACGACCGCGACCCCCTGGTGGCCCTGAGCCACGGCCAACCAGGACTTTTCGAAGCCTTCGTGCGCAGCGAGGCCACGACCCTGATCGGGTTCTTTCAGCGCCTTGGCGAGTCTAGGGTCGAAGCCGAGGACCTGACGCAGGAAGTCTTCCTCAAGTTGTACCGCCACGCCGCAAGCTATCAGCCCCAGGGCACGTTCGAAGCCTTCGCCATGCGCATCGCGCGCAATGGCTGGATCGATCGTCGACGCCGCGACGCAGCCCGAGTTTCCGCGCGCGCCGGGTCGGCGCTCGATGCGGAACCGGCCGAGCCGACTGCACCCCGAGCCGAGCCCGAACGCCGCCTGCTCAGGCGCGAAGCACGCGCAAGCTTGGCCCGTGCGCTCGCGCGCCTGTCCGCCAATCACGCGCTCATTTTCGAAATGGCGGTGGTGCAAGCTCTGCCTTATCCCGAGATCGCCCGTGAACTCGGCATTCCGGTCGGCACGGTCAAGTCGCGGGTTTTCCATGCGCTGCGTTACCTGCGCGATGAGCTTCGGGAAACTCAGGCGCTCAGCGCGTCGCAGCCCAGCGGGGTCTCGCGCAGCGCCGCGAAACCTGACGGAGGTGCAGCGTGAGTCGGACGCGGACGAATGACCGCGCGGGGCACCATGACGGACATTTCGCGCCCGAAGACTTGCTCGAGCTTGCGCTGGAACAAAGCAGCGGACGTGTGCAGACCGATGCGGCGTCCGCGCGCGACCATGCGAAGGCCAGAGCCTGTCCGCAGTGTTCGATGGCGCTCGATGATTTGCTGGCTGATCTCGCGAGCGTTCGATCCGCACTCCGTGGCGTGCCCTCGATCGACGAACGACGCACGGCGACCCTGGCCGAAGCGACGATCGGATTGACGACCCGTGAAGCGCTCACCAGGCGCGGTTCTACGCGCGCGCTGGGTGGCTGGCTCAGCCTCCGTTCTTGGAGCAGTGCTCCCCTGGGGCTGCGCATCGTCGCGGCGAGCCTGCTCTTGCACTTGATCGCCTTGCCGCTGGTCGTGATCGTGCTCGCCCTGCAGTTGCGCAGGCAGCCGCCGGCGAGTGTCGCGAGCGCGTCGCCGGCCACGGAAATTGTGGCCGCACCGGACCCGCTCGAACCTCGGGGGGGAATCGCGAGGGTGTTCCCATTGCAGGCGCCTGCTTTCGCGGTCAAGTCTTTCGACCTGCAGACGAGCAGTGATCGCCTAGCCAAGGCGCGCAGGGATCTGCTCGTGAACGGTGCGCCGAAGTTGTCCGCCTTCGAACGTCAGCTTGGCTGCAGCGACGGTTTGGCCGGCGGCATCGCCCGGATGTTGATCACACGCAGCCGGCCGCTGGGCATGGGCCGTCTCGACTCCATGCGGCGGGATCCAGTCGACCTCGAGTTGCTCGAGCGCGCGCGCTGTGCGGAACGCCTGCTCGACGACTGGGTCGCCAGCGGACGGGTCGACCGGCGCTTGTCCGCTGCGCTGTGGCAGCTCCCCGCTCCATCCGCTGAGGCCGCGCCGGTCCAGAGCTTTGGAAGCGCGCCTGCGCGCGCTGCCGCCGACGGATCGGAGTTCGCCGGGGCGCTCCTCGATCAAGCTCCGAGCGTTGGCCCCGACCGTAATTTGTTCGAGGCTCTTGAACAGGCCTGCGCTTCGAAGCTGGCCAGCGAGCCGGCGGGGGATCTGGCCAGCTGGCTTGCCTGGGGCCGCGGCAACGCACGTTGATCGGGCTCCGGAAACAAGCCCCGAACATTGCCGCACAGAGAGAATTTCGAGGCGCCTGGGGCGTGATGGGGGGCCTTTCGGTGCGGGAGTGGTCCGCGCCATCGCCGGCCCCTATGCTCTCACGCCGCATGCCTGTTTTTCAGAGATCCTTTGTCGCCCTTGCTCTCAGCCTATTCACCTGCGCGACCTTTGCGGCGCAGGAGCAGAGTCAACCGCTGCCGGTTCCGACTCAGGCTCCAACTCAGCCGCCGGCTTCGCAAACTCCACCTGCGCAGCCCCTGATCGAAGCGGGCGAAGCGAGCACCAAGAAGTTGCAGCTCAAGGCCACGCTCGGGGAAGTCCAGTTGGAGCTGACCCTCGAGCAGGCGCTCAAGATTGCGGTCGACAACGACCTCGGTTTGGAGATCGAGGCCGTCGCCAGCGAGATAGCCAGCTATCAGTACGCCGGCAGTTGGGGCAGCTTCGATCCGCGCCTGACGGCGACTGCGGCCGTCAGCGATAGGAGGACAGAAGCAAATTCGTCCTTGTCCGGCGCCAAGGTCCTCAATGAGGACACGCAGGAAATCGGAACCGGTCTGCAGTTTCCACTGGAGACCGGCGGCCAGTTCAGCGCCGACTACGCGCGTGTGAACGCGAAGAGCAACAGCAGTTTTCAGCTGGACAATCCTTCGACCACGGACACCTTTGCATTGACGTTCAAGCAACCGCTCTTGCGCGGAGCGTGGCAAAAGTACGCCACCAACACGCAGCGACAGAGCGAGATCCTCTATCGCCAGAGCGTGGAGAGTTATCGTCAGACGCGACAGCAGTTGCTGCTGAACGTGCACGGCGCGTACTGGGACCTGGTCGCCTCGATCGAACAACTCGGTGTGGCCGAGGCGACACTCGAACTCGGCCGCCGACAGTTGGACCAGAACCAACGCCGGCTCGATGCGGGCGTCGGAACCGGCGTGGAAGTGCTGCAGTCCGAAGCCAACGTCGCCAAGCGCATCGAGGAGCGGCTCTTCGCCTACGTCAACGTGCGCAACGCACAGGACAATTTGAAGGCCACCTTGTTTCCCGGCACAGACAAGGCCGCCTGGGAAACTCTGATCGTTCCGGTCACTCCGCTCCCGGAGAGCACGAACACCGTCGTGCCGCCCTGGGATGCGGCGCTCGCCGTGGCGCTCGAAAATCGGGCTGAGTTGCGCCAGCAAAGATTGACCATCGACATCAACGACCTGCAGTTGGAGCGCGCGAAGAGCGATCGGCGCTGGGGCGTTGATCTCGAACTCAGCTCGACCGCGCGCGGTTTCGATGGCAACAGTGGCCAGGCCTTCGAGAGCGCGGCTTCGTTCGAATACCCGGCCAATCGCGCGGCGCTAACGCTCGATGTGCCGATCCTCAATCGGACAGCGAAGAACGCGGAGCGCGTGGCGTCCGCACAGGGCCGCTCGGCGCGGCTGGTCTACGATCAACTCGAATCGCAGATCGTTGCCGAGGTGCGCGACGCCGTGCGCCAGATCATCTACCAGTCCGAGGCGGTCAAGGCTGCCGTCAAGAGTCTCGAACTCGCCAAGCGCCAGCTCGACGCCGAGGAGGCGCGCTATCGCGAAGGCCTCTCGACCAACTTCCAGGTGCTCGAATTCCAAAAGCAACTCGCCGAGGCGCTCTCGAGCGAAAAACGTTCCCGCAGCTCCTATGCCAAGGCGTTGGCCGTGCTGGCGAAGGCTGAGGGAATTTTGGGCGAGAAGGAAACGCGCTGACCGCGCCGGGTAGCTTCTGCATGCGCTTGGCGTCGGTAGGTCTGGCAATCCTGTTCGTCGCCTGCGGGAAGGGCGCGGCAATAACGCCTCAACAGCCGTGGGTCGACGATCGCGTCGCCGAGTTCTTCGATCCATCGATGGCGCGCGGCGCCTACAACGTCGATCTCGCGGACATTACGCCGATCCTGATCGAGACTTTGCGTGTCGGCGACCACGAGGCGATCCGCCGGGCGAAGATGGAACTGGCCGGTTCCGGTGCGCGCGGCGTCGAAGCCACGCGCCGTTTTATCGAGCGCTATCGTTCCGATCCGGGCGGCGTGGACTATCTGCGCAACGCGGCCGATGTGCTCTCTCTCAGCGCGGAACCGTCTGCGACGCCGTTGATGTGGCCACTGCTCGAGCAGCCCTCGGAGTCGCTGCGGATTCAGGTCCTGCGCGGAATGTTGGTGCATCCCAGGAAGGAGTCGTTCGATCCGGCGCTGGCGGCGCTGGCCGACGCGCCCGAGGGTTATCAGGCGGAGATCTGCGCTGGACTGGCGCGCTTGGACCTCGAACGTGCGCAGCGACTATGGCTGTCTTGGGTCGAGAACGGCGACAACCCGTCGCTCCGGCCGACAATCCTGCCTTACCTTGGAGCGCTGCGGGATTCCGAGTTGATCGCGCGCGCGCGCGTGCTGCTCGAGCGCAAGGACCTGGATCGCGCCGCGCGCATCTGGTTGTGCGCATCGGCATGTCAGGTCGGCGACCTGGCTCGCGACGAGCGCGCATTGGCGGAGTTGCGCGTCGCGCGCGAGGCGAAAAATCCCACCGAGCGTGACCTCGCCGTACGTGCGCTCGCCTGCGCGGGGCGTTACGAGGAACTCAGTTGGACACTGGCCCACGACGAAAGGGCAGGCATTCGCGCGCTGGTCGTGCGCGCCGCGGCCGAGCGCTTGGATCGCCCAGAGGCTCGCGAACTTTTGAAGCAAGCCTGCAACGACGTCGACGAGCTCGTGGCAAAGCCGGCGTTGAC
>JAYUOR010000488.1:0-8541 GCA_043760765.1 Planctomycetota bacterium
TCGAAATCCACCTCCACGGAAAGATCGAACCAGTCCAGGCCCGAGCGCACCGCTGCGCTTGCCACTCCACCGGTCGCGATCGGCTTGCCTTGTCCTTCGATCTTCCAACCCAGATCGCTGAGCCCGCGCAAGAACGACACCAGACCAGACGTGTGCACGACGCCGTCGATCTCTTTGCGTCTGGGCTCGTACAGTTCGGCGCCCGCGCCCTGGAACTCGCGCAGCGCGGAAGCCTCGCGCTCGGTGTCGCGCATCACGCGCAACAGCCGCACGTCGCTCTGATCGCGGTGCTCCGCATCGCGATCGAAACGCTTGCCGCCATACTCGAAGTGGATTCCCAGCGGCAGAAAACCGCGCGGGCCCTGCTCCGAGAGCAGTTCGAGCACCGCTGTCGCCGGGCCGTCGACGACTTCCACGAACTCGTCAGCGTGCACCGGCAGTGCGACCGGACAGCGACCGAAGAGCGCGACCAGCTTCGCGGCGGCGTCGATCGACAGCCTGGCGGGCGAGGCGCCGACCAGGATCGAAGCCAGTTCGTACGCGTCGTGCCAATCGACCTTCATCAGGCGCTCGCGCGCGATCGCGAAGTCGCCGTGCAGGGCAAGCTCGACGTTGGCGAGGTCGACGCGCTCGAGGTCGCGGCGCAGCCAACCGTCGAGTTCCAGCCAATCGTCGATGCGCTCCAGCGAAACCTCGAAGCCCCACGTGCCGCCCTCGTCGAGGGCCAGCGTCTTGATGCCGCGTTTGCGCGGCGCGACGTAACACAGCCGGCCGTCGCGCACGAGTTCGTCGATCAAAGCACTCTGCATATCGCGGCCGAAGGGACGTGGCCCACGCGGAACGTCGTGCAACGACGCACCACCGTGAATCAGGGCGAGCGCGCGGCGATCGAGCGCGTCGAGTTCGGAAATCTGCGGCGCTGTCCACATCGGCTGGATTTCCTGCGGACGCCAGCTCGAACGTTTCTTCGCGACCATGACCTCGATCTCGGCCAGCTTGGAGCGCGCTTCGCCGGCCGAGAGCACGTAGAGCAACGCGACGCGCGAGCGCGCCGGCGGCTGATCGAAACGCAGGTCGCTCAACAGCTCGAGCCACTGATCCGGCGTAGGCTGCGCCCTGACCGCGGCCGAGGGCACCAGCGCCAGATCCCGATCGCCCGCCTTGGCGTGCACCTCGAGGTCCTTGGCGCCACCGCGTTGCAGGATCTCGGACAGAAACGCGTAGCCGTGCTTGCACAATTGGCCGGCGACGGCCTCCGGGCAGCTGCAGGTCAATTTCCAGCGCCGCGGTGAGCGCGTCAGCTCCACGGAATAGACGCTCGTGCCCTGCACCGCGCCGCGAATGGCGTCCGCTGACCTGACCACGTCGCGCACCCGGCCGCCGTGGAAATAGCTGACCCCGCGCACGCGCGCCGGGACCGGAAAGCTGCGCATGAATTCCTGAAGTGTCTGCAAGCCCGTCAGGTTGTCGCATTGCGCCGACGAAGACAAGCGAATCATGGGCTGCACCGCCGGCGTCGACTGCACCGCATTCGATCAAGCTTCGCGCGCAGGCGGCCAAAGCGTGTCAAATGCGGCGCAGTCAAGCTTGTGGCTGCCTGCTATCATCCCCGCCCGATTTCGCCCCCACTCTCGACTCTCATCCCACCATGAAGCTCTCGATCAGCCCCAGGCGCGCCACGTTCACATTCAGCTTGCTGCTCGCGACCTCAGCGATCGGCCTGGCATGGATCAGCACGCCCAAGCAGCCCGCCGGCGAACCGCTCAAGGCGGCGATGCATCAGCTGGAGGATTCGCTGAAGATTCTCGGCAAGGGCGTGACGGCCGAGAACCGCGTCGCTTCGCTCGAAGAGCTCGCGAAATTCCAGGCCGCCGTCCTGATCGCCAAGGCCCTGACGCCAGATTCGGCGGCCAAGGTCGAAGAGAAGAAGCGCGCTGCTTTCGAGAACGAGATCCGCGCCACGCTGGTCGAAGCCCTGCAATTCACCTGCAGCGCCGAGCTCGCGATCCTCGACGGCAAGTACAAGGACGCCGACACGCTGATCCGCAACAAACTCGCCGGCGTCAAGTCGAAGGGCCACGGCAAGTACAAGACCGACGGCGGCCAATAGCCACGAACAGGACATGGCGCAGCGCGAAGTCCGCCACCTGCGCGAACAGGACGTGCGCAGCGTGCCGTGGAAAAATGGCCGCGGAGTAACGCGCGAGCTTGCGCTGTGGCCGCCTGGATCGAACTTCGAGCGCTGCGATTTCGACTGGCGCATTTCCGCTGCGTCCGTGGAAGAGTCAGGTCCCTTCTCGGAGTTCGTGGGTTTCGATCGGATCCTCGTGATCACGCAGGGCGAAGGTCTGATTCTCGAGCACGGCAAAGCCGCGGCGCGCGCCAGGCTGCGGCGCTTCGAGCCCTATCGATTCTCGGGCGACTGGCCGACGAGTTGCGAGCTGGTGCGCGGCCCGGTTTCCGACTTCAACGTGTTGACGCGACAGGGCAGCCTCGCCGCCGAAGCACTGGCCGCGAAGCTGGGCCGCAGGTTGCTTCGCGAACCGACCGGCGCCAAGTTCGTCTTCGTCCACGCGCTGGGCGCGGCATTGACCGCGCGGGTCAGCGGCGAGGAACTGCCCCTGACGCTCGAGCCCGGGGAAAGCCTTTTCCTCGCCGACCTCGCCGCCCACGATGAGCTCGAACTCGCCGGCCAAAGCGAACTCTCGGAGGTCGTCGTGGTGCGTATCGCGCCCCAATCACCCCCAACCGGCCGGGGCTAGATTTCGTCCAGATGCGGCCCTGGACGACGGGAACTGGGACCGCCGACCCGAGCTCGAAGAGATGTCAGATCGGTCAGGGTAGAGGTCACGACCGATTCGCGATTCGATGGTAGTTTTGTTGAATGTGATGCTCCCTCGCATCAGGTCCCAACACCCTCAGATCAGGATTTTCCGTATGCGTTCCAATTTGTACCTCTGGCTTGCCGCCTGCGCGGTCACCATCGGTCTGTCGAGTGCCGCTTCGGCTCAGTGCGTTCTTGGCGGCCCCGGCGGAGGATTCCCCGGCCTCGGTGCCGTCGGCGGAATTTGGGATGTCCAGCTCCCGACCCTGCCGCTGACCTCCAGCCTCGCGGTAGTCGTGCCCCCGGGCGCCACCGTGCTGAACTCGGTTCGGCTGAACAGCCTCTCGCACACTTATGGAGGTGACTGCCATGTCGTGCTGCAGAATCCGAGCGGACAGCTCTTCAACATCCTCGTGCGCTCCGACTCGACGAGCCCGACCGGCGGCGGCTGCGGCGCCGCTTTCGGCGGCAGCTATACGATCGTCGATCCGCTGACGGGCGGCCCCTGCGTCGGCAATCCTCCCATGGGTTGTCCGCTCGGCACGATCGCGTCGGGCACTTATATTCAGGAGTTCAGCAGCTGGACCTCCGGCAACGTCGGCCTGCTCAACACACCGATTGAATCGATCCCGATCTCGTCGGGAATCTGGAACCTCTACATCTACGACTGGTTCGTCGCGGCGGACAACGGAACGTTGCTCGACTGGGATCTTTGCTTCGGAACTCCCTCAACTCCGCCGACGGGCGGCGGCGGTCCGGCGACCATTTGTGTGACGGGCGGCGCGGGCGGCGCCTACCCGGCGCCCGGCGCGATCGAGGGCACCTATCCGACCATCATGCCGACGGGTGAACTGATCGCTCCGCTCGCGGTCAGCCTGCCCGCGGGCGTGACGAAGATCATGAAGGTCAAACTGAACGGCTTCTTCCACAGCTGGGCGGCCGACAGCCAGATCGTGCTGCAGTCGCCGAGCGGCCAGCTCTACAACGTCTACATTGGTCAGGATGGCACGTTTGGTGGCGGCTGCGCGGACAACTTCGCGGGCGACTATGGCTTTGTGGACGGAACCGTTGGAGTCAACGACTGCGGCAATCCCGCCAGCGCGTTCGCCTGCATCGGGGGCAACGTCCCGCCGGAATCCTATCTTCAGAACTACGGCATCTGGGTCAGCGGCACGAACGGCATCAACAACACGGACCTGCAATCGATCCCGATCGCTTCGGGGACCTGGAATCTGATCTTCTACGATTGGTATGTCCTGGCCGACTCCGGCACGCTCGCTAGCTGGGATCTGTGCTTCGACGGTCCTCCGCCGACGACCACGTACTGCGTTGCCAAGCTCAACTCCTTGGGCTGCACGCCGACGATTTCGAGCACCGGAACGTCGAGCGCGACGGCCGGCATCGGCTTCACGGTCAAGGCGAGCAACGTGATCAACAACAAGCCCGGCCTGTTGCTCTACACGAACAACGGGCGCGCCGCGGCTCCGTTCCAAGGTGGACTGCGCTGCGTCAATTCGCCGGTCAAGCGCTCGACGCCGCTCAACTCCGGCGGCACGGCTCCGCCGAACAATTGCTCCGGCATCTACTCGATCGACATGAATCGTTTCGCAGTCGGCGCGCTCGGTGGCGCTCCCGCGGCCTACCTGATCGTCCCTGGAACATTGGTCGATGCCCAGTGCTGGGGCCGCGACAACGGCTTCGCAGCGCCCAACAACTCGACGTTGTCGAACGGCCTGGAATTCACCGTCGGGCCGTAGCAGACGGTTTCACGACTGGACGAGTCCACTCGGCTCGTCCAGATCATCGCCAGACTCCGTAATCGAAACGAGGCCGGCTACCCGCGAGGTAGCCGGCCTCGTTTGTTTTCTAGAGCGTCTTCAGCAGCTTGCGCGCCCACTCCGGAATCTCGGAGTTGAAGCGCTCCAGCGCTTCCTTCCTGCGCGAGAAGTAGATCGCGAGTCCGCCTTGGTATCCCACCGCGATCGCGATCATCAGTCCGTAGAAGGCCGTGATCGTCGAGTCCATGATCGCCTTGACGTCCATACCCGGCAGTGAATCGCCCACCGCTTTGTCCAGTTCCGCGCTGTCCGGTCGCATCAGCGTGAGCTTGAGCACGCCGTAGACAACGATCGCGCCGAGCAGGCACAGCTCGTTGACAGCGAGCCGCCGCGGCGCCGCGGGGTCGGCCTCGCGCAGTCGCGCGCCCGCGCGACGCTCGACAATACCGACCCCAGTCACCGCGACGCCGAGCAGCAGCGCGACAAAGTCCGGCCCGAACAATGCAACGAAGATCGTGAGTCCGCCAAAAACCACATACCCGCTACCGTTGGTGTGCGCGATTTTCGCCGCGCGCGCCAGTGGCCGCTGCAACTCTGCCGCGCGCGCGAGCAGGTCGCGGTCTTGGGCGCTCAGGGGGTCGGTCATGCGGATCGGGCAGTGTTGGCGAACGGGAACAAGGCCGCTGGGAAGTCCGACGGCCCGGACAGTATGACGATTCCCCTCACGCAGCTATTCCGGCAGCCTCTCGAAGTCTGCCGCGCGGGGGCGCGAGCCCCGCACGACAAGAGCGCGGCCTTCCAGATGCCCCGGGGCAAGTGAATGCGGACGGCGAATGACCGGCTAGAAGAGCTCGCCGCTCTCGCCGAGCAGCGCCTTGCGGATCAGCGGCATGGGCAAGGGCCCGAGCGCGATGAACGCGTCGTGGAACTTCTGCAGGCTGTAGTCCGCGCCTAGCTTCTTCTTGTAGTCTTCGCGAAGCTTCAGGATCGCGAGCTTGCCCATCGTGTAGTAACCGTAGAGCGCGTCCGAAGTGCCGCGTTTCGCTTCCGACACTGCGACCGGATGGGGTTGGTGTCCCTGGGTCTCGAACAGCTTCGTCGCTTCCTCGACCGTCATGCCCTGCGTGTGCATTTTGATGCCGACGATGAAACGCACATTGCGCAGCAGCGCGTCCTGCAGTTGCGCCAGGCGATACTTCGGCTCGCCTTGGTGAAAGCCCTCGTCAAGCATCATCTGCTCACAGTAGTGTGCCCAACCCTCGATGTTGGTGTTGGCTCCGTAGACCTTGCGCACGTCGGAGGGGAATGACTTCGCGTACAGGAACTGCAGATAGTGTCCGGGATAGACCTCGTGCACCGAGACGTTCGTGATCGAAGCGTAGTACCACTGGCGCATGAAATCGGCCTGCTCCGCAGCGTTCCAGCGCGGATCGGGCAGCGTCATGTTGTAGAAGCCGCCGAGTTTCGCCTGCTCGAAAGGCCCGGGCGTGTCCATCGAAGCCGAGGTCGTTGAGCGCTGAAACGGCGGTGTCTCCTTCACCTGCGCCGGGTCCGAGGGCGGGATCGTCACGATGTGGTGATCGACGATGAATTTGCGCAGCGAGTTCAGTTCCTGCTGCGTCGTGGCGAGCAGCTCGGCCGGCGCCGGGTGGTCGTTCTGCAACGCCGCGAGGACTTCGTCCGCCGGCTTCGAGGCGTCGATCGATTTGGCCACGGCCTGGAATTCGGCTTCGTCCTTCTGCCGATTCGCTTCGGCGATTTGCAGCAGGCGCTCGAGCGGCAGATCGATCATCTCGCTCGCCGCGAGTGCCTTCGCGTAGTTCTCCGCGCCCCAGGCAAAACTGCCCTTCGAGCGCGAAAGTACGTCGCTCTCGAGAAAAGCCTTGTACTCGCCCAGCGCAGCGATCACCGCGGCATTCGATTTCGAGAAACGCGCGAGCAACGGCGCGTCCTTCACTTCCTCGAACGCGGCCGGCACGTCGTTCTTGAAGAAACTGATGTTGCCGTCGATCTGTTCGATCGCGATCTCGGTGTAGATCCGCGGCGGGTTGTCGAGATTCTTGCGTGCCTGGGCGAGCGCCCCCGGCATCAGCATTTCGCGCGCGATCAGCGACTCCAGCCGCTGTGGCCCCGACGCGAAGGGGCGTTTCATGATCGCGTAGGCTGCGTTGGTGATGCCACCCGAGTAGCTGTCGGGATCCCGGGTCCAGGCGTGGATCGTGTCGATCGCCAGGATGCTCGAATCCAGCGCGTGCGAAAGCTGCACGAGATCCAATTGCCGAGCGGGCGAGAGCGGCAGACCCGCGAACGAGGCCAGTTCGGTTCGGAAAGCCTTCAATTGCGTCGATTCATCGATGCGCGCTTCGCGCGAGAAGTCCTCGAGCCGGTCGTCGTACTTGTGGATCCCAAGGTCGGTCGCGGCGCTTGGATGGCGCGCAAAATTGTCCTGCAGGATCATGCCCGCCACGCGCGCGAAGGCGGCGTCGCAGTCTTCCTCCCGCTGCGGGGCCGCGCAGGCGGCGAAAGCGAAGGGCAAAAGCACACAGAACGAAAGGCTGAAGAGTTGGGACATTCGCGCATGCTACACCGCGCTGCGCCCTCCATCTTTCCGGCCCGCGCGGAAGTCCGCCGCGCGCGAACAAGGCTTACACGCCGGCGGCTCAGGCCAGCACGCCGCTGGCCGGTTCGATGCGCACAGCGCAGACCTTCAATTCCGCGGTGTCGGTGATCGGGTCGTAGCCCGAACCGGTCAGCACGTTCACCGGCACGTCGCCGAAACTGAAACTGCAGAACACGGTGCCGCGCGGCGACTGATCGGTCGCCCAGACTTTGACGAGCACTTCGCCGCGCCGGCTGGAAAGCAACGCGAAGCCGCCGTCGACGAGGCCGTATTTCACGCAGTCGTCGGGGTGCACCTCGACGAGTTCTTCGGGCGTCAAGTACTCCGAACCAATCGTGCGCCCGGTCATCGTGCGCGTGTGGTAATGCGCGAGTCGCCGCCCGGTCGTCAACCACACCGGGTATTCGGCGTCGATGACTTCAGCGGGATCGCGATAGTCAGGCCGCATGAACAGCCCCTTGCCGCGCGGGAACGCGCCGATGTGCAGGATCGGCGTCCCGGGATGACCGTCTTCGGGCACGGGCCAGTGGTACTCACCGCGATCGATCTTGTCCCAGTCGATGCCCTTGTAGATCGGCGAGAGCGAGCACAGCTCGTTGAAGACTTCCTTCGGCGACTCCCACTCGAAGCCCTTGATCCCAAGCCGTCGCGCGATTTGCGCGATGATCCACCAATCAGGCCGCGCCATTCCTTGCGGCGGAACGGCGGCGCGCACGCGCTGCACCCGGCGTTCGGTGTTGGTGAACACGCCGTCGGTTTCGCCCCAGGCGCTGGAAGGCAGGACCACGTCGGCCAGCTCGGCCGTTTCCGTGCGGAAGATGTCGATCACGACCAGGTGATCGAGACTGTTCAGTGCGTGCTCGCAGTGCGTGCGGTCGGGATCGGAGACGAGCGTGTTCTCGCCGCAGATCAGCATCGCGAAGACCGATTCGCCGCAGCGCTCGAGCGCGCGCACCTTGGTGATGCCCTTCTCGAGGTCGACCTTGACGCCCCAGGCGCGCTCGAACTTGGCCTGGTTCGCGGGATCGGTGACGGCTTGAAAACCCGGGTAGTTGTTCGGCAGCGCGCCGCAATCGCCCGCGCCCTGGATGTTGTTCTGGCCGCGCATCGGATTGATGCCGGTGCCCTCGCGGCCGATGTTGCCGGTCATCAGGACCAGGTTGCACAGGCTCTGCACGTTGTCGACGCCGCAGATGTGTTCGGTGATGCCGAGCGTGTAGTAGATCGCGCCGCGCTCGGCCTTGCCGTAGAGGATCGCGGCGCGCTCGATGTCCGCCGCGGGCACGCCGGAGATTTCCTCGGCCCACTCGGGCGTGAAC
>JAYUOR010000489.1:0-3279 GCA_043760765.1 Planctomycetota bacterium
TCTTCCAGCAGCGCATTCCTGGCGCGAGTTCGATCGTGCTGCGCAACGGCGTGGACCTTGGCTACTACACGCCGAAGCCTGAGCTTGCCGAGCCGCGCCATTTGGTCTTCACGGGAGTGATGGATTATTTGCCCAACATCGACGGCTGCGAATTCTTCGTGCGCGAAGTCCTGCCGCTCTTGCGCCCGCGATTTTCCGACGTGCGCTTCACGATCGTTGGCTCGAATCCGACGCCTGCGGTGCGAGCGCTGGCGTCGCTGCCCGGTGTCGCGGTCACGGGCTTTGTCGACGACACGCGCACCTGGCTCGCGCAGGCGCAGATTTCCGTGGCTCCGCTGCGCATCGCGCGCGGGATCCAGAACAAGGTGCTCGAGGCGTTGGCGATGGGCCTGCCGGTGGTCGGCACGACCAGCGCGACCCAAGGCATCGAGGGTCAGGCCGGTCGCGACTTCCTCGTGGCCAACTCGGCACAGGAACAGGCCGCGGCCATCGCGCGTCTGTTCGACGCGCCCGGCCAAGCACAATCGCTCGGCCGCCGCGGTCGAGAGTTCGTCGAGCGCGAGTACGATTGGCAGCGCGTCCTAGAACCGCTCGACCGACTGCTCGAACGTTTGTCTCCGAAGAGTCCACCCGCCGCCGCAATGAACCGCCCATGAGTCACGAGAAACTCGCCAACACCTTCGATCAATGGGCCGCCGAGGGACGCGACGCCGGCATGGAAGCGGAGCATTCGAACGTCGTGCTCCAAGTCCTCGCGCAACTCGGCATCCGGCCCGGCGAGCAGATTCTCGACCTCGGCTGCGGGAACGGCTGGGCCACGCGCCTGCTGGCGAAGGCGGCCGCCGGTGCGTCGGCTGTCGGCGTCGATGTTTCTCCGAAAATGGTGGCGCGCGCCGACGAGTTGCACAGTCTGACGATCCGGGCGCGCTATGAGATCGCGGCCTTCGAGAACCTGGGCTTCAAGGACGCGCGCTTCGATCGCATCTTCTCGATGGAAGCGTTGTACTACTCCGTCGATCTCGATCGCGCGCTCAGTGAGGCGCTACGCGTGCTCAAGCCCGGCGGCCGCGCCGACGTGATCGTCGATTTCTTCGCCGAGAGTCCCTCGACGAAATCCTGGCCCGCGAAGACCGGGCTCTCGATGCAACACCTGTCGACGGCGCAGTGGTGCGAAACGTTCGAGCGCGCGGGGTTCATCGAAGTCGTTGCGCAGCGCGTGCGCGATGATCGCGCGCCGTCTGCCTTCGACCCGGCGCACGCCGCGAGCAAGGCCGACGGGAGTCTCTGGATCAGCGCCCGCAAGTCGGGCTGATCCCGCGCCCTCAGCGCAGGCCACGCAGCAGATCGAGCGCGGCGTTCGCCCACTGATCGAGCGGCCGCGTCCAGACGCCGAGCACCAAACTGGCGCCCGCGAGAGTCATGGCGAGCACGACGAGACGGGCCGAGCGAACGGGCGCTGCCGTCGGCATCTGCTCGAAGAACAGCGCGCCCACAATCCGGAAGGCAACTGCGGTCGCGATCAAGAGATTGACCGCCGCGATGACGACCAGCCAACTCGGACCGGCGTTCCAGCCCTCGAGGAAAAGTCGGACGACCCCATGGAAGCCTACGGTCGGGGCCAGTCCGATCGAACTTGCGAGCAGTACGATCATCGCGCTGCCCGCGAGCGGCGAGCTGCGTCCCAAGCCGCGCAAATCCGCGAGCTGATCCGAGCCCGCGATCGCTTCGAAGTGCGACGCCAGCGCGAAACTTCCCGCGCTCGTCATGGCGCTGATCGCGAGGTACACGATCGCCGCGGCAAATCCGGTTTCGTTGAGCGTTGTGACACCGATCAAGGCAAAGCCAGTCTGTGCGATCGACGTACAGGCGAGCATGCGCCGCAGCCCGGTCTGTTTCAGCGCAGCGACGTTGGCAATCGTCATCGTCAACGCCGCGAGGACTGCAAGGACGATCGAGATCTTCGCGGTGTGCGGCGCCATGGCCGTCGCCACGCTGTCCTGGACGAACAGCGCGGACAGGATGCGCAGGAGCGCGCCGAAGCCGGCGACTCGTGACACCGTCGCGAAGAACGCGTGTACGTATCCCTCCAAGATGCGCGAGAAACCCAGCTGGAGCTTCGAGGTGAGCCCGGCGAAAATCAGGCACAACGCGAACACGACAGGCCAGGGATGCGCTTGGAGCAGCGCAGCAAGGCCGGCGGCGCCCACGCGCGCGAAGTCGAGCGTGCCGGTCAAGCCGTAGAAGAGACTCAGGCCGTAGATCAGCAGACCACTGGCGAGCGCGGAACGGGCGAAGAAGCGCCGCGCGGACTTCCTGCCGGAGTCGATTCGCGGTTGCAGGCCGACGAGCGCGTAGCTCGCGAGCGAAAGCAGCTCGAATCCGAGCAGCAGGAGCAGCGCATGGTTCGTCGTAACCATCAAGAATCCGCCCAGTATTCCGCACAGCAGCAGGAAAATCGCATCGACTGAAATCGCGGGCCCCGTGCGTCGCTTTGACATCCACATCTGCAAGACGACGAAACTGCCGAGCGTCATCAGCAGCTTGAGACACTTCGCGAAGCCGTCCACCTGAAGCATGCCGAACACGCTGGCTGCGGGCACGTTCATGCGCAGCAGCAGTAGCCCCGCAGTCGCGACAAGTCCGACGCGCGCCATCCACGCCGCGCGGCGCGAGTCGCGGACTGTGCAAAGCAATTCGACAACGAGCACTCCGAACGCCGTCAGAGTGAGGACAAGCTCGGGCGCCAGCGCGCGCAAACCTTCAATGAAGGCCGGAGTCACAGTTGTTCTCGCGACTTGTTCATGGCGATGCGCGCCACAGTTGGGCGAGCTGAAAGATCGCGACGCCGAGCGCGCCGAGCAGCGCCACGAGCGGAAGTGCGAAGCGGCGTAGAGCCATGAGCAGCAGCGCCGTGGCCGAGAATTGGATTCCGAAGCCGAGGATCAAACACCACAGGCTCCAGGTCGTGAACGGCATGCCGAAGAGCGAACCACCTCCCGCCAGGTTGGCACCGCTCAATTTTCCGGCGCGCGCCAGTTCGAGCAGCGTCGGAATCGAAAACGTGCCGCCGTCCAGGCGCAGCGCGACGATCGAGATCAGGATCAACATCGATCCGGCGAGTGAGGCCACGGCAAAGCGCGTCGCGGTCTGTGCGCGCCGCTCCGCTCCAAAGAAACCGATTGCTAGCAAGATCGCGAGCAGAGTCAGTCCTATGAACGCGAACAGCAGGCACAAGTCCAGGCTGAGGAACGCGCCGAAGAGGCCGAATTCGAGCAGAAA